>VHCZ01000008.1 GCA_016871535.1 Verrucomicrobiota bacterium | reverse complement strand
GAGACCGCCGACGAACGCCGCCAGCAAGCCGATTCCGCTGGACACAAAACTCCGACGGCCAATGGACGCACTCACGAACCCGCCCCCAGCCCTTCCCGGGAGGGGAGCCGTATTGCGCGCGCGAGCTTCAAATTCCCCTCCTGGGAGGGGCGAAGGGGTGGGTTCGTCGAGATCTCCCGCGGTCTCGAAGCCGTCCATGAGCCTGGGAGGGTGAGTCCGTCCTGGCGAGCCGCGCCACGCGCTTGGAACACGTCCGGCTCGGCTCGCTGGGGACAGGCTCGCCCTACCGCGTTCACGCGAAAAGAGCCAATGCAAGTCGGCTTCCAGCGAGCGCTCACCTGTGGGCGGATCGTTTTCCAATTTCAACGCCACGCGATTGCTGCGCTCCACAAATTTGATTGCGTGCGTCGGACAGACCCCGCCGCAGGTCTGGCACAGCGTGCAATCGGTGACGCGCGTGGTGAAGTCCGGTTTGATGGCGTCGAACGGGCAAATCTCGACGCACTTGTTGCAGTGAATGCACGTGTTTTCCACCTTGCGCTCGCTCACGCGAAAAAGATTTCCCAGGGAGAAGACCGCGCCGCTGGGACAAACGTATTTGCACCAGAATCGCGGGCGAAAAAAGCCCAGGCCGAGCACGGCCAGGAACAAGACGATCGACACGATCTGGCCGAGGTTCATCGGCGGCACCTGATGCCAGCCGCGCATGAATCCCAGTTGTAGCGGCGCGAGGAGAAAGAGCAAACCCCGTGTCAGCACCGGAATCGCCGAGACGATCCCGGACAACAAGACCCCGCTAAAAGCCGCCAGCATCACGCCGAACAACAAATAGTACTTCAGATGAACCCACCAGCCATCCTCCGGCACGCGGAGCCGCGGTTTGCTGCTTTCAGTGGCCGTTCTCCCTCTCCCAGCGGGAGAGGGTTGGGGTGAGGGAGACGCGCCGGTACTTTCCAAGGTCGCCGATTTGTCCAGCGCTTTCACCCTCACCCTATTCCTCTCCCTCCAGGGAGAGGGAATGCCGAAGAACCAGATGTCGGAACCTTCACGACGGTTGCCGCGGGAAACAGCGAAGAACCACCAGCGCTTCACGCGTCCGACCACAGCCCAGTCGAACAAATCGATCAACGTGCCGAGCGGACAGACGTATCCGCAAAATCCGCGCGGGATGAACACACAGACCGCCAGGATGATCGCCGCGCCCCAGAGCGATCCCATCCAGGCCTTGGCGGCCACCGCCGTGGATAGGCTCACGAGCGGATCGATCAAGAGAAACGCTTCGACCGGGATTTCGTCGCGACGCGCGAATTCATCCGCGTAGTGTGAGGGCCATTCGTTCGGTGGACGGACCGAGAGCATCCACGGGCCGGTGCTCACGGACATTTTTTCCAGCGCTTCGGGCGTCATCGCTTTTTCAGGATGCAGGTGCAATTCCTTGTTCTCGGCGCGGCGAACCACAAAGGGGCCAAGATAGGCCGTCGCGTGGCCGCTGGGACTTTCATCCGAGATGTGGAGAAGATCGCCTTCGCGAATCACGCCCGGCAGTTCATCCTTCGCCGTGACGCGGCAGTCGCCGGTATCGGCATCGATCTCAACGGGAATCCACGCCTTCCAGACCGGCGCGGGCTGCACGCGATACGGCCAGCAGGAGTAAAAGAAGAACCAGAGAAACAAAACGAAGCAGACGCCCTGGATCACGCGCCGCACGGGCGAAGAAAGCCAGGTCGGTCCGAGACGCTTCAATGCGCGGCGGATCGCGCCGGCTTTGCGGGATTCCCAGTGTGAAAGCCATTCAGCCGGCAAGAGCTTTTGCGCCAGACGCGACGGCCATTTGGCGAGCCGAGGCGGACGGCCTTTGATCCGGGTCAGTGTGGGTAGGAAATGGTCTAATCTCACAGCGCTCTCACGTTATTCAACTTCCCATGAACCAGACGGTAGGGCGAGCCTGTCCCCAGCGAGCCGAGTCGGACGTGTTCCACGCACGTCGAGCGGCTCGCCGGGACGGACTCGCCCTACCGGGGTTCTCCGAAACGTTTTAACGGCGCTCCGCCGCATTCGTGCTCATCCCGCTTGCCAGCGCTTTGGCTGCGGCGCGGATGACGGCTTCGGAAGTCACCGTGGCGCCGCTGATGGCATCCACGCCGTTGACCGTTTGCCGCTCCAGGATGCGGCGGATCGATTCATCCACGGCGTGAAAATATTGGCGATCCGGGTTGTAGGTCACCTTGAGGTCCTCGATTCGTTTTGCTTTCACGATGGCTTCCACTTCGAGGTGGCCGTAGTAGCCCAGGCTTTTTCCGGGATAGCTGCCGTCCGGAATCCGGCTCACGTCCAGCGTATCGAACAAGCGAATCACCTCCAAAGTCGCGGCCGCTCGTTCCTGGTCCCTCTTGATTTCATCATCTGGCTTCGCCGGTTTGGGGACGCCCAGGACTTTCTGGTAAAACTCGGTTGCCTTGGAGAAATCGCGGGCCGCGCGGCAGGCGTCCCCGGCCAGCAGGTAAATCTGGCTGGGCGGAAGGCCGAGCTTGAGGGCCTCGTCGCAAAGGCAGAGCGCTTTCTCGGTCTCCTTCAGATCGGCCCAGGCCTTGATGACAGCGGGTGTCAGCGGAAGCTGTTCGAGCAAGCTCGTGGCGCTCGAACGGCTGCCCAATCGCCAGTAACACTCCGCCAGGTGAGCAGCGCTGGGCGATGGAGTGAATTTCGGATTTTGATCCACTTTGGCCTGACGCCACCAAAACGCCGCCCGCGCGTAATCGCGGAAGAATTCAAAATACATTCGGCCGAGTTCATTGATGGCGCGGGCGCGCACGCCTTCGTTTTGCTGATTGACGTTCAGGACATGGTGCATGAAGCGGACGCCGCTCCGATAGCGCCTGGGATTCGAACTGATGATGTCCCAGAGGTAGTGGTCCACGTTGCGCGTGTAATTCCAAATGACCGGCGCCGGTTCGGGCCAGGAGAGATCGAGCGTGTCTGGATATTCCAGCGGCGTGGCATCAAACCAATCCGGCGGCGTGCGTCCCATCTGGTCGATTTGCGAATCCAGACCGGGATCAATGGGCGGCGGTTTCCCCGGTACGGAGGCGGGACGTGAAGCAGCGGCGGGCGCCGAGTTCGAGGCCTCTTTGCCTGTAGGAACGAGAATCTGGCGCTGGCCGTTTTGAGTAATGGCTCGCACGCGGTTGAGCGGATAACTCCGGACCAAAGGACGTTTCTCCACTGTGATCTGAATTTTGATCGATTGGGCGGTGCGCTCAATAATCTTCCCCTGAATTCGATTGCCGCTGAGAAGTTCGATTTCATCCTCGGCGATTACAGTCGTGGCGGCCAGACAGGATAGGCAAATCCAGAGGAACCAGCGCAGCCACGTTGACAGAAGGCCGTCTGCTGCCGTGGGTTTCACCCCGAGCTCGCACGGCTTCCGAACTGCGCACACGGTGCAGGAACTGGTAAGGACGCGTTCCGCCGCGTCCCTCAAGCTGCACTTTCGAATGCAGAGTAGAGTCAGGGACGGAGTGGAATCCGTCCCTACCGAGTTCAGGAGAAGCTTCCACGGCCTGCGAGCCGTGCCTACGGCCCATGAACGCGTCGATGGTAGGGCGAGTCCGTCCCGGCGAGCCGCTCCACGTGCTTGGAATACGTCTGGACCGGCTCGCTGGGGACAGGCTCGCCCTACCCAGTGGTTCATGGGGAGTCTCCTGTTGTTCACGGGCCATGAACTGAAGACCGTGCGGACCGCAGCCTTGAGGCTGCTTCCGGCCCCGCTCCGGAGTTCGCGGATGCAGCGGCTCAAAGGCCACGGTCCGAAGAGACGGTTGATGGGGAGCTTCCACGGCCTGCGAGCCGTGCCTACGGCCCACGAACGCGTCGATGGTAGGGCGAGTCCGTCCCGGCGAGCCGCTCCACGTGCTTGGAATACGTCTGGACCGGCTCGCTGGGGACAGGCTCGCCCTACCGTCCGGTTCATGGGAAGCTCTGGAGCGGGAAAGTTCAACGGGTTCATGGCGCTTCAGCGATCAGTTCTAAAAAATCCGGCGTCATTTTTTCCACATAGCCATCTGGAGTCCGAAGGACCATCAAAACGGGCAGTCCTTTTTTCGCGGCCAGCGCGAATCCCGCCTCCGAACCCAGAACGTTCAAAGCCGTGGCCCACGCATCCGCCATCGCGGAGGAATCATGGACGACGCTGACCGAGGCGAGCGCATGGGTGACCGGACGCCCGGTTCGCGGATCGATCGTGTGCGAATACTTCCGGCCGTTCTGCTCGAAAGACTGCACGTAGTCCCCGGACGTGGAGAGCGCTTGATTTTGAAGCTGCACGCGGCGGCAAATTCGGCTGGCGTCCCTCGGGTCCTGGATGCCGACGTTCCAAGTCTGTCCTTCCGGATTCTTCCCTTTGGCGCGCACCTCCCCGCCAATTTGCACCAAATAATCCTGAACGCGGATGGCTTCCAGATATTGCGCCACGCGATCCACACCATGCCCTTTGGCAATGGCCGATAGGTCGCAATACACCTCCGGCGCGGTTTTGCGGATGCGGGGAGGGCGCGTCTGCGCGAAAACCTTGTTGTAGCCCACGTGCCGCAGGAGTTGCGCGATGCGGTCGGCCTCCGGAACTTGCCAGGCCCTTTTCTCGGGTCCGAATCCCCAAAGGTTCACCAGCGGTCCCACCGTGATGTCGAACGCGCCCTGGGAAGCCTCACTGAGCGCCAGCGCGTTCTCGAAGACTTCCACGACTTCTCGAGACACCGGAAACCAATTCGTGTGCCCGCACGCATTGAATTGGGAAAGCTCCGAATCGGGCAAATAAGTGGACATCTGCCGGTTGATCTTCTCGAGCAATCGATTGATCTCCGACTCGACCTCTTTCACAAACGCGCCCCGTCCTACGGACACCCTCTCCCCCTCGGAGGGGGAGAGGGAACGGGAGAGGGGGCCGTTCAGCGGTTCAATGTGCGAAGGTTTTTGGAGAATTCTCCTCCTGGATGACTCCGAAGCCGCAGGAAGACTGGTCAAGAATTTGACCGTGAAAGTCGTCCCCATCGTCCGACCCGATATCACTTGAAGCGAGCGATCCCGGGGAATGTCTCCTGCAAGAACGGACCCGACCGACAGAAACGACACGAGGACGAACAAATCTCGGGGGCGTGATCTCGGCGTTTGGCGGGCGACTGCGCTCATGTCGGCGCCATTGAGTCAGGAGCGCAATCGCTTGGCAAGACTGTGACGCTCAGAGCGCGTTTTGAAAATGCCTTTTGGGTGGAACAGGTCACTGGCCTGTTGCGGCAGGCTACCAGCCTGCCGCAATGTTCGGCGGCAAGTTGCCGCCGAAAATGGGCTGGTAGCCCGTTCCACCCATTTTCAAAACACGCTCTCAAGGACCCCGGCGGCGCTCTTCCCACCTTGGCGACATCTCCCGAAGCTTCGCGACCGCCGACGCACAGGTCTCGATAACTTGATCGATCTCGTCGGTAGTATTGCCTTGGCCGAGACTGAAGATGATGCTCCCTTGCGCCAGGCTGTGCTCCAGCCCAATTGCCGCCAGCACCGGCGAGATTTTCAGGGATTTGCTCATGCAACTCGTGCCGCTGGCCACGGCGATTCCAAGCATGTCCAACCGCAGCAGGATCGCCTCGCCTTCGAGAAACTCGAAACTGACATTCAGATTCGTGCTGATTCTGAGTGGTCCAGGTTCAGGTCCGTTCAGCGTCACGTGCGGAATCCGGGTGCGAATGCCCGACCAAAGCCGCTTTTGAAGCTCCGTCGTGTGTGCGATGCGTCGAGGCATCTCACGAGCCGCAATTTCCGCCGCGGCTCCGGCTCCTACGATTGCGGGGACATTCTCCGTCCCCGCCCTGCGCCCGCCCTCCTGCATTCCACCATGAATGATCCCCGCGAGCCGCGTTTGGCGATTTCGATAAAGGACGCCCACGCCTTTCGGCCCGTAAAAACGATGCGGTGTCAGCGAGAGCAAACCAATCCCCATCACTTGCACATCAATGGTCAGCCACCCTGCGCTCGCCACGGCATCGACGAACAAGGGGATTCCGCGCTCCGTGGCGATCTGCCCGATCTCGCGGATCGGCTGAATCGTGCCGATGTCGTGATTGGCCAATTGAAAGCAGATCAAAATGGTCTGATCGGTCAGCGCCGCTTGAATGTCCGCCGGATGCACGCGGCCTTCCCGGTCCACTTTCACCCGGCTGCAAGTGAAACCTTGTTTTTCCAGAAATTCCACGGAGTTCACCACCGCCGGGTGTTCGACCTCGGTCAGGACGACATGCGTGCCGCGCCGTTGACTGGCATAGGCGGCGCCTTTGACGGCGAGGTTGGCCGCTTCCGTTCCGCCGGAAGTGAAAAGGATATCGTCAGGCGACTCGGCATTGATCAACGCCGCAACTTGCGCCCGCGCCTTGGCCAGCGCATCCCGTGCCTGGAGGCCGAGTTGGTGCAGCGACGACGGATTCCCAAAAGCTTCCGTGAAGCAAGGCTTCATCGCCTCGAACACTTCCGGAAGCACCGGGGTCGATGACTGATGATCCAAAAAAATCCGGCGCATTTGCATTCCGACCAATACCTACACTCAACGGGTCGAAAGGAAACGCAGAATTTCGGTTTTGCGAAGGTTTGCGAATTGCCTTTGTCGAGTCTCCTCAGGTATTGGTATGCCCCGTCGAGCGTATGGAAAACTCAGAGCGACCTCCTGAACCCGCGCGGCGGGATTTCGTCAAGAAAGCCGGATCCATCGTGATCGGCGGCTTGGCGGGCGCGATTCCGACGGGCGCCGCCCTGACGGTGTTCTTGGATCCGCTGCAACGCCAGGGCCTGCGCAGGGAATTTATCCACGTCGCGTCGATCGACTCGCTGCCGTCCGATGGGACGCCCCGGCAGTTTTCTGTGGTCGCGGACCGCACGGACGCCTGGAACAAATCTCCGCGCGTGCCGATCGGCGCGGTTTATCTTCGCAAGACTGAAGCCAACGAGGTCATTGCTCTGAATGTGGTGTGTCCGCACGCGGGGTGTTTCGTGGAATACAGTTCGGCTCAGAAGGCTTTTACCTGTCCCTGCCACAACAGCCGGTTTGGGCTGGATGGAACGATTGCGGATCGCAAGAGCCCCAGCCCGCGCGCGCTGGACGCGTTGGAGGTCGAAATTCGCAACCAATCGGAAATCTGGGTGAAGTTCCAGAACTTCGTCGCCGGCCACGGGCAGAAGATTCCGGTGGCATGAAAGCGCTTCTCGACTGGCTGGATCAACGAACGGGTTACCGCCGGATCGTTCGCTACAGTCTCTACGAGAACATTCCCGGCGGCGCGCGTTGGCGTTATGTCTGGGGCAGCACGCTGGTTTTCACGCTCACGATTCAATTTGTCACGGGCCTGTTTCTCTGGATGGCCTACAGCCCCAGTTCGCAGACGGCCTGGGAGAGCGTCTATTTCATCCAATATGAGATGACCGGAGGCTGGTTGCTGCGTGGCATTCATCATTTCACGGCTTCGGTGATGAACGTGCTGTTGGTGCTGCACCTGATGCAGGTCGTGATCGACGGGGCGTACCGCGCGCCGCGAGAATTCAATTTCTGGTTTGGGATCGGGCTGTTGCTTCTCGTGCTGGCGCTCTCGCTGACCGGATACCTGTTGCCCTGGGACCAGAAGGGATACTGGGCCACAAAGGTCGCCACCAACATCGCTGCGATCGTCCCGGTTGTTGGACCGACCCTCCAGAAACTCATCATCGGGGGATCGGACTACGGACATCACACGCTGACGCGTTTCTTTGCGCTTCACGCCGGTGTGCTGCCCGCCACAGTCATCGTGTTGCTGGTCTGGCACATTTTTTTGTTCCGACGCCATGGCATCACGGCCAAAGATCCCAAAAGGAAACCGGACGAATACTTCTGGCCGGACCAGGTGCTCAAAGACGCCGTGGCCTGCCTGGCTGTCATGGCCACGATATTGTTCCTGGTGCTCAGGCCCTGGCTATTCAACACGGGTGAACATTTGGGCGCCGAACTCGCGGCGCCGGCCGATCCTTCCGAGACCTATTCGGCCGCGCGACCCGAATGGTATTTCCTGTTCTTGTTCGAGTTTTTGAAATTCTTCCCGGGCGGCTACGAAGTGTGGGGAGCGGTGGTCATTCCCGGCCTGATCATGAGCATCATTTTCTTGATGCCGATCATCGGGCGATGGCACCTGGGTCACGTCTTTAATGTGGGCTTGTCGATCTCGTTGCTCGCGGGTGTGGCGCTGCTGACTTATCTCGCCATGACTCAGGACGAGCGCGATCCCGCGTATCAAGTCGCCGTTCAGGAGGCTCGACGAAACGCGGAACGCGTCCGCGAATTGGCCCAGGCGCCCGCGGGCATCCCGCCAACCGGCGCCGTCAATCTCTTGCGCGACGATCCAAAAACACAGGGGCCGAAACTCTTCTCCAAGCATTGTGCCAGTTGCCACCGCTATGACGGCCATGACGGCACGGGGATCCCACTCCAAGAGGAGCAGACTGCGTCCGACTTGAAAGGTTTTGCCGGACGGGATTGGCTAACGGGGTTGATGGACCCCGCGCGTATCGTCAGCCTTCATTATTATGGCGGCACTAAGTTAAAGGATGGCAGGATGGTGCGGTATGTCTTGCGTGACGTCGCCAGGTTTTCCGTCGAAGAAAAGGAGAAACTGCGGAAGGTGATCCTGACCCTTTCGGCCGAGGCCGACCTGAAAGCGCAGCGGGCCGCAGACGAGCAAGACGCGGCTGCGATCAACGAGGGCCGCAAGCTGATGGCCGGCGAAGACATGCGCTGCACCGAATGCCACCGGTTTCATGATCAAGGCGAGGATCCCACGGGCCCAGAGTTGACCGGTTACGGTTCGCGCGACTGGCTGATTGAGTTCATCAGCGATCCGGGGCACGAGCGATTCTACGGCAAACGCAACGACCGGATGCCCGCGTTTGGCAAGGACCGCCTGGACCCGCACGCGATTGGTTTGCTGGCCGATTGGCTCCGGGGCGATTGGTACGAGCTGCGGGAATCTGAATCCAGTGCGCGGCAAGCCAGCTTCTCGCAACAAAACTCCACGAACGAAAGTCGAACTCCGAAACCCGGAACCAATTCAAATGCGCAAAGGAAATAATCGCATTGGCATCATCGGCGGCAGCGGTCTTTACCATATTGAGGGCCTGAGCCGGCAGAAGTGGGTCACGACCAAAACGCCTTTCGGACCGCCTTCGGATCGCCTGCTGACCGGGGAACTCGCCGGACGCAGCGTAGTGTTCCTGCCTCGGCACGGACGAGGCCATAGAATTCTTCCCAGTGAACTGAATCACCGCGCGAATATCTGGGCCCTGAAAAGCCTGGATGTGGCCTGGATTATCAGCGTCAGCGCGGTCGGCTCGTTGCAGGCGCGCCTCAAGCCTTGTGACATCGTGCTTCCGGATCAATTCCTGGACCGGACCAAGCGATCCGCCGACCACACGTTTTTCGGACGGGGAATTGTGGCGCACATCGCGTTTGCGGATCCGATTTGCGAAGAACTGCGCCGGTTGCTCCTCAGAGCGTGCCGCCAGGCCGGCGTTCGAGCGCACGACGGCGGCGTTTACGTGAATATGGAAGGCCCCGCCTTCAGCACGCGCGCCGAATCACTCACGAATCGCCGCGCCGGTTACTCGGTCATTGGCATGACGAATTTGGGAGAAGCCAAATGCGCTCGTGAAGCCGAAATCGCCTATGCCACCCTGGCGATGGTCACGGATTACGATTGTTGGAAGACGGACGAAGAGCACGTCACGGTGGAAATGGTCGTGGCCAACCTCCAGAAAAATGCCGCCCTGGCCAAGAACATCATCGTCACCGTCCTCCCGACGATTCCGGCGTCACCAGATTGCTCCTGCCATCACGCTCTCAAGAACGCGATCCTCACGGACCGCAAACTTTGGCCCGCAAAGACGGCGAAACAACTGCGGGTCCTGCTCGCGAAATACCTCTGAGCCGCGTCATTTCTCAGTTTCGCTCCGCGCTCTTTCCGGTGTCGGATGATTTCCCTTTGGCGCGCTCGCCCGCGGACCGATAATGGCTGGAATAATAGCGGTTTTGATAATAGTAGTAGGAGTAGTAGTAAGAATCCTTCCCCTCGAAATCAATGTCGTTCAAGACCACGCCGACGATGTGGATGCCGGCGTTCTGAACCCGTTGGATCGACTTCCGCGCGTGCTCGCGGCGAATCTTGTTGAACTTCGTCACGAACAAAACGCCGTCGGACATGGCGGCAATGATCAACGGGTCGCTGACGGCGGAGATCGGCGGGCAATCCAGCAGGATCCGATCATACTTTCCACGCACCGCGTCCAGAAACTCAATCATCCGTTTTGACCCGATCAACTCCGAAGGATTCGACGGCACTGAACCGCAGCAGATGACATCCAGGTTGGGCACTTCGGTTTTGTGAATGATGGGCTCGATTTGGCTGACTTCATCCATCAGGTAAGAGGACAAGCCCATCGGGCTATGGAGGCGATAGGCCTTGTGGACGGAAGGGCGCCGCAAGTCGGCGTCGACGAGCAGCGTTTTCAGCCCGGTCTGCGCCGTCACGATCGCGAGATTGGATGCCACGAGCGATTTGCCTTCGGACGGAATCGTGCTCGTAATCGCGACGGTTCGGAACTGATCGGGTTTGTGGGTGAGGGAGATAGTCGCGCGAATGGTGCGGAATCCCTCTGCGGCGTTTGACTGAGGATGCGAGTGCGCCTGGAGGTCGCGTTCGACGACGCTGTTGGTTTTGATGTTCGGAACGTAGCCCAGGAAGGGCAGACGAAGATAAGTTTCGACGTCATCCTGGCTCTTGATGGAGTCGTCGAGATAATTGACAAAAAAGGCCAAGCCCAAAGCAACACCCAGCCCGCCAATGATGCCAAGGAAGATAGTCAAGAGCGTGCGCGGCTTGACGTGCTTGAGCGGCACGTCCGCATCATAAACGACATTGATGTTATTGATCTTGTTCCGGGCCGTCAGTTCCATCTCGTTAATCTTCGCCAGCACCGCTTTGTAGAGCTGCTCCTTTTCCCCGGACTCGCGTTTCAGAATGTCGTATTGCACGCGAAGTGCTTTGAGCTTTTGCTGCTCGCCGGATTGCTGATCAAGCAGGCTCGCGACGGTTTCCTTATGGGCCTGGGCTATCTGAGCTCGATGACGGAGAGCTTCGAGGAGGGTTGCAGCCTGTTGGGTCAAGGAGGACTGGAGCGAATGAGCCTTCTCCTCAGCTTGCCGATACTCCACCATTCCGCCGAGATAGCGCTTCTTGAGGGCATCAAACTCGGCTCTGGCCAGCGCCAACTCCTTTTTCAGTTCCTGGATTGGGGCATTGTCCGCCACCTGGGGCAGCGCCTCGATCGGGACCCCTTGTTTAATGAATCGATCCACCTCCTCCACAACCTTCTGGGCGGCATCAGATTCTGCCGTGGCCTTGGCGTGCAAGTCGGTGTACTGCTTTAGCGCCTGGAGAATGATGTTCTCGCCCTCGTCGAACGAAACAACTTTGTTGGTTCGACTGTACTCCTGGACGAGCTTTTCGGCCGCCTCGAGATCGTGGCGTTGTTTTGTGATCTCGTCCTTCAACCGCTGGACCACATCCAGTGAATTGGTGATTTTTTGATCGAGGTTGCGCCGCATGAAATTCGTGGACCAACTGTTGACAATCCGGGCAGCCTGCCTGGGGTCTGGATGCTCGGCGCTGATGTCCACTAATCGGCTCAGCCGAATGGGCGCAACCTGAAGGTCACCCACCAGAGCAGTCACGGGATCCAACGCCCGAGCGTAACGTTCGTCATCCTTCAAGTTGAGTTGATTGAACACCGACCGAAGCAAGGTCCGGCTGAGCAGGTTCTTGTACTGAGTCTGGAGATAATCCTGCTCCTGCCGCGCCATAGCAATTCCTTCAACCCGGAGAATGTTTTCGGCTTCGGGGTCGATTTGAAGACGCGCCGTGGCGCGATAGATCGGCGTGGCTTTGAACAAGTATATCAAACTGAGCACGAAGACCGAGATGAACGCCGTCATGATCAGCCAGCGCCGCTCCAGGATGACGTGCCAGTAGTGGCGCAGATTGATCGTGTCTTCCTGAGCCGTTTGATTGAACGGGCCTAAATTGTCGTTTTCCATATTCACAACACGATTAAAACATTCGTTCGGGCACGTAGATCACATCCCCAGGCTCGAGCCAAATCATCTTTGAGGGATCAGTGAGTTTCAGAAGCTGTTCCAGCTTGAATTCGGACTTTCGGCCTTTGCGATAAAGCTGGATCTTGTTTTGATTTCCGTTGGGCGCGAAACCGCCGGCGTCGGTGATCGCTTCCAAAATGTTCATTCGGCGTTCCGCAGGGAGTTTGATGGCTCCCGTCTTGCCTGCGACCTCGCCCAGAACGCTGACCGTCATCAGGCTATACTCCTTGACGTTAACGCTCACTTGCGGATCCATGAGAAAACTCTCCCCGAGCCTCCTGGTGAGTTCCTCCGCAACCTCACGCGTCGTTTTGCTGCCCACGAGCACGATCCCCAACAGCGGGAAGCTGATAGTTCCGCCTTGTTCAACGCGCCGTTCCACGGAAAGCCCCTTCTCGTTGAGAACGTCGATTATCAGCGTGTCGCCTGCGGCAATCTTCCGGTCCGCTTCATCCGGCTCTCGGTTTGGCCCGAGCAAGTTCGGCGGCAGACTATCCCCGGAGGCGGTCGTTCGTCCGGCTCCTTGTCCCGGTCCCGCACAACTGGTCCCAAAGAAGGTCAGAAGCAAAGATAAAGTCAGCCCTTGCAAGCGAGCTATGGCGATTTTCATGTTAATAACCAATGGCAATTCCCATCGTAGCGCGGTTCACGTCGTAATCGGACCCACCACCCGAGCCCGTTCGAATGCTATCCCAGGTGTAACCCAGGCTGGCACTTAACCACAGTTGTATCTGGTATGCCAGTCGAAAATACGCTGAATACTGATCGTAGCGCCGTTGGGCTGCGCTGTCCGGCGATTCATAGTCGAACATACCAAACCGTCCGCCTACCGTTGTCCGCCATTTGTGCGAGGCACCCAACATCTGGTCCCACTGGACTGTCGCCACGTTGGCCGTGTACGACTCTTTGCCATACTGAATCGAAACATCGTGCAGCCGGGCAAATGAGAAGGAGATCGCGCTTTTCTGTGTTGCTCGATAGCTCAGCGCCAGATCCGCTACCGGCGAGCTCGGCGTCGGTGTCTTGTCACTGAATTCTCGCGCTTCGTAGCCGACGCGCACTGAGCCCGACAGCTTTTCGGTGAAATTGCCCCGCGCGCCAAGGCCACCGCCGATGGATTCGATGTGCGGATTCTTCGGAGCGGGGAAGTTTGGAGTTGTTGCTGTTTGGCCATAGAACATCTCTCCCAAGAATCCGACTTTGGGGAATGCCTGAAATCCAAATCCGACCGTCCCTCGAAGCGTGTTGATATCATAGAGGCTGATCCCCTGCTCGTAGTCGGTCGTCGAATGCTGTCCCTGCAAATAGACCCCGGTCTTTGGGCTGATGGCGTAGCTAAGGCTATACCCATCCGAGAAGCTGTTCCGATCCACGCTCCGGTCCGCGACGGTAGAGATTACTTCCGGCCCTTGAACCGTACCCGGCGGTTCTCCTCCAACGGGCGGTGGAGCCGCTCCGCCTCCAGGATCTGGCGTTGGCGGTGTGGCCGCAAATCGCTGCGCGTATTCTGTCACGAGTCCGATCGGACTGGACAGCAATTGGACCGAGTCGCTTCCGCTGAAAGCGAGGCGGTCGCCTTGAATGCGGCTGCGAAGACTGAAGCTGTGTTCTCCCGAATTCAGATCCGATCGATCCAAATAAAAGTGCTGGCTCAACCCGTAGTCCAGGGTCACGAAATTCCTGGCCAACCGACCAAACTGGATGTTGATACCCGGACTGACCGTGGAAATGAGATCACTTTTGCCATCCGGTTGCGAAAAGAGATTGTCCGTGAAGTCCTCAGACACGGACAGCCGCGGGCGCACCAGCAGCGGCCCTCTGCTGAAAAGCAGATAACCGCTGGCGTCTGCTGCCTGCAATTGCACCCCCGCTGACGACACACCAGCCAGGGCCAGGCCAAACAGGATTGGTTCGCGACGATCAAACATCAACACTCCGCCAGTGCTTACTCTTTTTCCATTCAGCCTGTCGAGAACCGTTTTCAAAAATTGTCTCGCGAAGCTGCCTCCTCGCGCCTAACATGAACTCGACACCTGACATCCCGTGCGTTTTTTTTGAGAAAGATTGACCATGATAACTGCCGAATCGATTTCCAAAGCGCCTAATTCCTTCCAGAAAGCCGTCGGCCTGCCTGGGGCAGCAACGCTCACATCGCTGTGCCCTCGAAGCCGGTTCGCCGCTTTCACACTCATTGAACTACTCGTTGTCATCGCCATCATCGCGATCCTCGCCGCCATGTTGCTGCCGGCGCTGGCGCGGGCGAAGTCCAAGGCCAAACAAACTTCCTGCCTCAACAACATGCGCCAGTTGGGCCTCGCGACCGTCATGTACGTGCAGGACAACGGCAAGTATCCCGGCACTCTGTTCGCTCAGGGAGGCGTCCGTTATGTCTGGCCCGCGCGGCTTTTCACCCAGATCGGAACCAACCGGGAGATCTTTGCGTGTCCTGCGGCGCGGGCCGATAGCCGATGGAGCACGAATCTCAACAAAACCCTTGGAGCGCTTAACCTCTACGGCGGCGGCCGAGATCCCTGGGGAATTAGCGAGACCGCACTTTTCTCGGTTGGTTACAACGATTGGGGAGCGTTTCCCGCCTTCTCGGACAAAGGCCTGGGAGGGGACGTGGACACACTGACTTACGAGGTCAAAGAAGCAGCCGTCCGAGTGCCATCCGACATGATCATGCTGGGCGACAGCAAGCCCGGTGACGGCAGCAGCGCCAAGCCTACCCGGGGGCAGTACGACGCGAACATCGATCCAACGACTTCCACCGAATGGCCCTCCAACCGCCATAATCGCCGCACGGTCCTCATGTTCTGCGACGGCCACGCCGAGAGCGCGCTCCGCAACGACGTTATCAATCCCAAGAATGACGCCTGGCACCGCCGGTGGAACAACGATAATTCACTGGCGGGATCGTGGTCGGTCAACCAGACAGAGGCGAATCGGTTGGATCCTTGACCCGCCGTGATTTGCCCATGATTTACGACACGACGATTGATGATGTGTTGCAGAAGGTCTGGGACGGCGGGCGAATCAACCCCTCTGAGGCGCTCCGGCTTTACCATCTGCCCCTGGAGGAACTCGGCGCGTTGGCGGATCGCCGCCGGCAACTGGCCAAGGCCAGCGCTTACGAAGGCCGCGGCAACCAAATCGTCACTTACATCATCGACCGCAATATCAACTACACGAACGTCTGCAACGTCTATTGCAAGTTCTGCGCCTTTTACCGCACCGAAAAGGACGCCGACGCCTACGTCCTCACTCTCGAGGATCTCGACAAGAAGATCGAAGAAACCATTGCGCTGGGCGGAACGCAGGTCTTGATGCAGGGCGGGCATCACCCGAAACTCACGATGCAATGGTATCTCGATCTGCTGGCGCACATCAAAGGCAAGTTTCCCCAGGTCAACATTCATGGATTCAGTCCGAGCGAGTTCATCCACTTTCGCGAGGTTTTTCAGTTGCCGCTTGAAGACATCATTTCTCAATTCATGAAAGCGGGTTTGGGCTCGATTCCGGGGGGCGGCGGCGAAATCCTCGTCGATCGCGTCCGCAAGCGTATTTCACCGCTCAAGGCGATGAGCGATGATTGGCTCGGCGTCATGGATGTGGCTCATAAGCTTGGACTGAACTCTACGGCGACAATGATGTTCGGCCACGTTGAGACGCCGGAAGACCGGATCGAGCATCTCGAGCGCGTGCGCGCGCAACAGGATAAGAGTAGGCCCGGCTTCCAGCCTGCCCAGACCGAGAGACCGGGCGAAAATGCCCATGCCAACGCGAACACTGGCGCGGTGGAAGGCAAGATGCCTGCCCTACATCCGGCGGGCTTCACCGCGTTCATCGGTTGGACCTTCCAGGCTGAGAATACAAAGCTGCGGGCGCCAACCGTGGGCGCTCATGATTACTTGCGAACCCAAGCGCTGAGTCGAATCTATCTGGATAACGTCCCGAACATTCAGAGTTCGTGGGTCACTCAGGGGTTGTCGATCGGACAGATCGCGTTGAAGCACGGCGCAAATGATCTTGGCAGCATCATGATTGAGGAGAACGTGGTTTCGCAAGCCGGCACGACGTTCCGGATGACCGTGCAGGACATGCAGCGGCTCATCCGGGATTTGGGCTACGAACCACGCCAGCGCGACAATTGGTATCGCTTGCTCAACTAACCAGCTTCACAACGCTGGCTGGCAGCGCAAACATCTTCCGTATGCAAACAACGAATGGCGTTGCGGCGATCGTTGTTCGGCACATTCCAGATATCGCAGACGACGACTTGTTCTTTCCCGACAGGCGGGGCGGAGGCACTCCGGCAACGACGGGACAACTTGCATGAGCGCCTCGGTACGCTGGGGCATTCTGGGCGCCGGACAAATTGCGCGGAAGTTCGCCGCCGCGTTGAAGCAGACGCCGGGCGCCGAACTCGTCGCGGTCGGATCGCGCTCTTCGGAACGGGCTGAGTCGTTCGGTCAACAGTGCGGCGCGCCGAACCGTTACGCCAGCTACGCTGAACTGGTGAACGATCCTCAAGTCGATGTCGTGTACGTGGCCACGAGGCACTCCAGCCACAAAGAGAACGCCCAGCTTGCTCTCTCCGCGGGAAAAGCGGTGCTCTGCGAAAAGCCATTCGCGGTGAACACCCGCCAGGCCGAGGAGGTCATGGAGCTCGCGCGCCTCAACAAACTGTTTTTGATGGAGGCCATGTGGACGCGTTTCTTCCCGTTGATGGTCAGGCTGCGCGAAATGTTGCAAGAAAAAGTCATCGGTGAGCCGCGGATGTTGATGGCCGATTTCGGATTTCGCGCCGAGTTCGATCCGGCCAGCCGGCTCTTCAATCCCATTGATGGCGGAGGCGCACTCCTCGACGTCGGCATCTATCCGATTTCACTCGCGTCCATGATTTTCGGGTCGCCAACGAAGATCACGGGCCTGGCGCGTTTAGGAAAAACAGGGGTGGACGAGGAATCCGCGGTGCTCTTGCAGCACGCCGGAGGCGAACTGGCCATGATCGGGTGCGCCGTGCGCACGAACATGCCGCAGGAAGCTTTGATCATGGGCAGCGCGGGCCAGATTCGAATTCACAGTCCTTGGTGGCGCCCCAAATCGATGTCCCTTGTGATCGATCAGAGCCATCACCGGGTTCAGCGAGAAAAACAGTTCCGTTTGAATCTGCCCTTCGCGCGACCCATCACCTTGAACGTCAGCGCTGGGGTCGGATCGGAGAAAACTCTTGATTTCCCCTTCGAGGGAAACGGCTATTGCTACGAAGCCGCCGAAGTCATGCGGTGTCTTCGCGAGGGAAAACTCGAAAGTCCGACCATGCCTCTTCATGAGACCCTCTCGATCCTGCGCACGCTGGATGCAATTCGGGCGCAGTGGGGACTTCGATACCCGGTCGAATAACGTCAATAACCGGTGAAAAACACCTGGAACAACTTGTGAAAAACTCGGTGGCGCGGGCCGCGGCTGCCCCCGATCGACGCGGGCCAGCACTCAAACAGCGCAGGTGAATATTGTGTGAACAGCGTGAATAACTCCTGCCTCCTGGAGCAAAGGGCTTCGGTAAATGATCCGTTGTATCTTCCGTGATCGCTGACTTTTCGGAGAATCAGAGAGGCCCGGCCTGGACAGGCGAATCCCGGCAAAGCCCTGCTGAATTTCTCCGATTTTCAGCCCGTTTTCTTGGGCTTTTGAAGCTTCTTTCCTGCGTCTTGCCCCGCTCATGTCAATTGTCGGCGTGCGTTCAGGCAAACGAATCCTGCGCCTGGCCTCCGAAGTGATGCGCTGACCAGCAGGGAGGCGCATCTTGCCCTTTCCACCAAACGCGGTAGGGCAGACCTGCCGGTCTGCCGAATTTCGTCGCCGCCCTGAGGCCGCCCCTTGAAATCGCTCGCTTCCAAGTCGAGGCGGAGCCGTAGCTCCGCCCTGCCGGGAGGCGGCGGACAGATGCGCTGGCGCGGCGATGCCGCGCGCCAGGGCAGAATTGACGCGCCGGATATTGCGCCAGTAGTCTGCGGCATGCTCGAAAGAGAACCCAGCGCGCCAGGGCCCGCCGCCGAATCTTCACCAGAGCCAGAAGTCGCTTTGGGAGTCTCCAGTCGCTCTCGGCACACGCCTATTCTGTTCGGGCTTTTTGCCGGGGTCACTCTCGGCCTGGCCGCGAATCTCGTCCTCGGCGGCAGCCATCCCGGCGTCGTGTGGTGCATCGCTTCAATTACGGAGCCGGTTGGCCAACTTTTCCTGCGGCTGCTGCTCATGACCGTCATTCCGCTCGTGTTCTCGTCGCTGGTCGTCGGCATTGCTCAAATCGGTGACGTGCGCAAACTGGGCCGAATCGGCGTCAAATCGTTCGCTTACTGTTTCGTCCTTTCGGCGATCTCCGTCGCGATCGGTCTGGCTCTGGCGAATTCCGTGCAACCGGGCAAACGAGTGAGCCCGGCGACGGCGGCCGAACTGCAAAGCCGTTATGGCGGCGATGCATCGCAGCAGGTTTCGGCTGCGAAGAAAACAGGCCCTGGCGAGTCCGCGGTTCTGCAAATCGTGAAGACATTTGTCCCGGCCAATCCAATTGCCGCCGTGGCGAGCGACCCGCCCAACATGCTCCACTTGATGTTTTTTTCGCTAGCGATCGGTGTTGCCCTCACCCTGATCCCCACGGCCACATCCGCGCCGCTCGTGCGCGCGCTCGAAGCGCTCTTCGCGATCTCGTCAAAGCTGATCGATCTCATCATGCGGATCGCGCCGTTCGCGGTCGCCTGCCTGCTCTTCACGAACACGGCTCGATTCGGCCTGGAACTTCTCTACGCGCTGGGCTGGTTTGTGGCGACAGTGCTCGTGGGCCTGGCGCTGCACATGTTTGGCACGTACTCGCTGGCCGTTCGGTTCCTTTCCCGAATTTCGCCCCTCGAGTTCTTCCGGCGCATCAAGGTGGTCATGTTGACGGCCTTCTCCACTTCGTCTTCCAATGCGACGCTTCCAACCGCCTTGCGTGTGGCGGAGGAGAATCTGGGTGTGCCCCGCGAAATCAACAGCTTCGTGCTGACCATCGGCGCGACGGCGAATCAGAACGGCACGGCGCTTTACGAAGGGATCACGGTGCTCTTTCTCGCGCAACTGGCCGGGGTCGAGCTCTCGCTGGGCCAACAAATCATGGTCGCGTACCTGGCAATTTTGGGAAGCATCGGAACGGCGGGTGTGCCCTCGGGATCCATCCCGTTCATCGTTCTGGTCCTCGCCACGATCAACGTCAACCCGGCGCTGATCGCCGTCATCCTCGGCGTGGACCGCATCCTCGACATGTGCCGCACGACACTCAACGTCGCCGGCGACCTCACCGCCGCCACCTTTGTCGCGCGCTCCGAAGGGCACGAGTTGCTCCGGCGGCCTCAAGCCGCCGCTCGACCTCAAGTGTAATTGCGCCGCCATTCTCACTTTGGACCGGTGGCTCTGAACGGCCCGCATGTAGTCCCGCCTTTAGGCGCCTTTAGGCGGCCCGGCGGGAGAAAACCGACTAACGTCGGGACTACATACCGCCAAATGAGACTTCCTCGAACCAGTGCGCGCATTACGCCCATGAACCGGGTAGGGCGAGTCCGTCCCGGCGAGCCGCTCGACGTGACTGGAACACGTCTGACTCGGCTCGCTGGGGACAGGCTCGCCCTACCGTCCGGTTCATGGGAAGAAACGCAGATCATCTTGGCTTCGTCCTTGAGTTTTCTTTCCCTTTAGGCTTTCCTGTTCTGTGAACCGCATGGCTCCTTCTGCTACCAGCGATTCGACCCGGCCTTTGTCGGAGAGCCAGAAGACAGCGTTGGTGAAATTGCTCGCGGACGACGACCCGGCTGTCTATCAAGCTATCCGAAGCAAGATTCTGTCTTTCGGCGAATCGGCCAACGACTGGCTGCGGCCGCACACGTTGAGCAGCGATCCCCTGCTGCGGCGCCGCGTGCAGGAGATCGTTCATTACCTCAAGAGCCAGGTCACCGACAACCGCTTCCTGTCCTTTTGCGTGACACAAGGCGAAGACCTGGATTTGGAAGAAGGCGCGTGGCTCCTGGCCCAGACCCAATACCCGGAAATCAACACCGCCGCCTACGCGGCCTTGTTTGACAGTTACGTCAGCGACCTGAGGGAGCGGATTGATTTTGGCGCGGAGCCGGATGCGATTCTGGCCACGATCAACCGGTTCTTGTTCTCCGAGTTGGAATATTGCGGCAATGAAGAGAATTATTACGACCCGGATAACAGCTATCTGAACCGCGTGGTGGATCGCCGCACGGGCAATCCGATCAGCCTCTGTCTCGTTTACCTGTTTGTCACGCGGCGGCTTCGCTTGCCCGTCGTGGGCATCGGCATGCCGGGACACTTCCTCGTGCGCTATCAATCCACTTCCACAGGCGAGCTGTACATCGATGCGTTCAACCGGGGCAAACTGCTCACTAAAGCCGATTGCATCAAGTATCTCCTGCACACAAGCTACGGATTCCAGGAGGCTTATCTGGCGCCAGTGAGTCCCCGGCGCATTCTGGTTCGCGTTTGCTCCAACTTGCACCAGATCTACTCCCAGCTTTCGCTCACGGACGAAGCCGCGCGCATTCACCGCTACATCGTCGCGCTGTCCAGGCAAAGCTGAACGACGCTGGCCAATTCGAACTCGTCCGAGCCGTTTGATTGTAGGGTGTGGTCCTGTCCCCGCGCGGAAAGGAATTCTCACTTCACTTTGACATTAACCAAAGACTTGAGCCATCGGCGCGAGTGGTTAGTGTCGTCCCGTGCGACCGGCCAAATCACAAGTTGCCTCGTGGACTGCGAGATCGTCTGTCTTTTATGCCTTGGTGCTCGGCCCGTTCGTCCTGTCGAGTTGCGATAAGCGGCCCCACACGACTCCGGTCGCTCTTTCGAGCGCTAACTCCGGTCGGCAAACGAGCACCAACGACGCTCCCTCCGAAGTTGGCAGTTTCGGCCGGTCGCTGCAAAGCACTTCGCCGCCATCGCCGCCACTTCGACAGACGAACCCGCCGCCCAGCGAAACCGCGCTGAATTCCGCGGAATCGATGAGGCTGTACAACGAAGGCGTCCGCCATTTCCAGGGCGATGGCGTTCCCAGGAATGCCGCGGACGCCGCAAAATTTTTCCGGCAGGCCGCCGATCTCGGCAATCCGGGCGCGAAACACAATCTCGGCGTGATGTACCTGACTGGAAACGGTGTGACCAACGACGCCGTTCAAGCGGCCCATTGGCTGGCCCAGGCCGCCGAGCAAGGATTGGCCGAAGCTCAATTCAAGTTGGCGAGCCTTTGCGCCGCAGGCCTCGGAGTGACTCAGGACATGAAGTCGGCGGCCCAATGGGCGCGCAAAGCGGCGGAGCAAGGGCATTCCGACGCCGCCTACAACCTGGCGGCACTCTACGCGAGCGGCAACGGCGTTGAACAAGATTTCGCGCAAGCGGCGCACTGGTATCGCCAAGCCGCCGACAAGGGGAACATCTCCGCCCAATCGAATCTGGGTGTGCTGTATGCCCGAGGCCAGGGCGTGCCTCAAGACGCGAAGGAAGCTATCGCCTGGTTCCGCAAAGCGGCGGAGCAAGGCCATCCCTTCGCGCAATACAATCTCGCCCGCTCGCATGTCGAGGGCAAAGCCGTGGCGAAAGACCTGGTGGAAGCTTACAAATGGTTGATCCTCGCCAGCGATCAGGGAGACCGGGACGCGCGAAAGGATCGGATTGAGTTGGGACTCCAGATCACGGCCAGCGACATCGCGGAAGCGATTCGCCGTGCTCACGCTTTCTCCGCCCGGCTGAAGGCCAGCTTGACGAATAGTCCCGCGAGCACTCCAACCAGTCTGAGCGCCACAGCCCGGCCTTGAATCAATCGGTTGCATGAGCCCCATCGAAATCTGCCGGCAGGCCCTGGAGAGAGACGCCGCCGCGTTCTGCGCGAGCTCGTCTCGACGAATCCTGATCTGGTCCACGCCCGCGGCGGCGACGGCCAGACGCCGCTGCACTTCGCCAGCACCGTTGAGATTGCCGAGTTTCTGCTGGATCGCGGCGCGGACATCGATGCTCTGGATGTCGATCACGAATCCACACCTGCGCAATACATGATTCGGGATCGGCAAGACGTCGTGCGTTGCCTGGTTCGCCGGGGCTGCAAAACAGATATCTTTATGGCCTCGGCGCTCGGCGATGCCGATCTGGTTCGCAAACACCTCGACGTGGACCCTGATTGCGTTCAGATGCGCGTGAGTGGCGAATCCTTTCCCATGATCAACCGGAGATCCGGTGGGACCATTTACCAATGGACGTTGGGTGGCGCGGAATTGCACAGTCACGCCTTATGGATCGGGGGCGAACTCGGGTTTGAGGCGAACGAACATTCTCATCCATGAGCGGTAGATGCTTTGCGAAATGCCGAGCTTCCCCGCGCGTTCCAATCCATCCAATTGCTCCGGGGTGTCGCCGTCATAATGGCCGATCCACCCGCAAGCGATCTCGCGGGACGCGCGCAGGAATTTCTCCAGTTGGTCCACGTCGCACTGAAGCGGGAAGGTTTCCTCGATCACGACCGGTTTGCCCGCGCTGCAGATGCGGAGCGATTCCATCGCCTCGTCCGGAAGGTCGCGGTTCGGATAAATGTGCACGCTGATGAAATCCAGTTGCGAAGCGGTTCTTTCAGGCACGAAACCGGACAGATGCTTCCACTGCCGCGACCACGGGAGAAGTCCGACCGTGATCAAGGCCTGCCGGTCGTGTTTGCGAATCGCCGCGGTCATGCGTTCGATCCATTGACTCGCGATGTGTTCACGCGTGCGGCCGCCGGGATCCAGCGCGATGTATTGCAGGAAGTCGTAACCGCCGAACAAGCTGCCCGATCGCCATTTTCCCGGCTCGCGGCGTTGGCCGGGTGAAATCGGTTCGTTGATCAAATCGTAGCAAAACACCGCCGGGCTCGACGCCCCAATCTCGGCGGCCGCCTCCCAGAATTTCGCCTGCGCCGCCCAACGCGCCGTCTCTTCGAGCGCGTCGAACCACGCCGGCACATCGCTCGGCCGGTAACACGCCAACCCGGTAACATCGAGATAAATTCCCGTGCTTTCCGCGAGCCGCAGCAGCCGGCGGAATTGCGTCAAGGCATGGACATCTGGACGGTCCGCTGCCTTCATGAACTTTCCGAACTGAAGGTGGACGCGCACGACATTTGCGCCGAGCGCCTTCAGCTCGCGGAAATCTCCAGCCAGCGTGTCCCAGTCGCGATCCCAGAAATCTTCCATCAAACGGCCCGCGTTGCCGTAGTTCATGCCCCAGGGATGAAAGGCTCGGCGTGACTTTGCGAGCATGAAACCCCGCGCATCCGGCGCAACGGCGACGCGGTCCAGGGTAGGGCGAGTCCGTCCCGGCGAGCCGCTGCCCGTGCGTGGAACACGTCCGGACCGGCTCGCTGGGGACAGGCTCGCCCTACCGTCAGGTTCCTGGGAAGTCTGCTTGCTCGGCGATCTGGTTCCTTCCGTGCGCGGCGCAGTCTGGCAACTCAAGAAGAGGCTGAGGCCGATCAGGCAAACCGGAACGAGAAGGCCTTTCACGAATTTCATTTGCCTCGCCTTGGCGCGAACAGCTCGCCGCTACGAATGAGGCTGAGCATCTGGGTGCGATTCAGCCAAGTTCTTGTTCAAGGTTTCCACCGACACTTCCCGCTCCCACCGGCTGATAGCGACCGTCGCGACGCCATTGCCGATCAGGTTCACCAGCGCGCGGCATTCGCTCATGAATCGGTCGATGCCGACGAGGATCGCCAGCGAAGCGATCGGCACCGTAGGGATCACCGCGAGCGTCGCCGCGAGCGCGATGAACCCCGCGCCGGTCACACCGCTCGCGCCTTTGGAAGAAATCATCGCCACGAACAGCAAGGTGAGCTGCTGCCCCAGCGTGAGCGGCGTGTTGGTGGCTTGCGCCAGAAAGACTGCCGCCATCGTCATGTAGATGCTCGTGCCGTCCGGGTTGAAGCTGTAGCCCGTTGGAATCACCAGTCCCACGGTCGATTCCGCGCAACCGAGACGCCGCATTTTTTGAAGCATCCCTGGCAAGGCGGTTTCCGAAGAACTGGTGCCGAGCACGAGCATCAGTTCCTCGGTGATGTAAGCCAGAAAACGCAAAATCGAGAATCCGCTCGCGGCGGCGATCGCTCCGAGGACGATGAAAACAAAGAGCGCCGCCGTCGCGTAAAAACAGACCATCAACATCACCAGCCGAT
The DNA here is from genome assembly GCA_016871535.1 of Verrucomicrobiota bacterium. NCBI lineage: Bacteria > Pseudomonadati > Verrucomicrobiota > Verrucomicrobiota bacterium. The sequence goes on along the minus strand of VHCZ01000008.1, from coordinate 34,814 downwards.
TCAAGGCGCCCAGTCCGTAGCTGCCAATCGTGAACGCCATCGCCCCGAGCGCGCCGAGCGGAGCTACCGCCACGACGATGCGCATGATTCCGAAAAGGATTTGCGACGCATACTCGAGGGCGTGCAACACGGGCTTGCCGCGCTCGCCCATGAAGGTGATCGCGAACGCGGTCAGGCCCGAGACCAGCAGCGCCTGGAGCAGATCGCCCGTTACGAAAGCGTCGAACAGCGTGTTCGGAATGATATTGAGGAAAAAGGAAACCACCCCCATCGAGTGCGCCTTTTGCGCGTAGGCCCGGCCGATTTGCGGATCGAGAGTCGCGGGATCGATATTGAAGCCGACGCCCGGCTTGAGGACGTTCACCACCACCAGGCCGATCACCAGCGCCAACGTCGAGACGACCTCGAAATAAACCAGCGCTTTGATCCCGACGCGCCCCAGTTTTTTCAAATCGCTCATCGACGCCACGCCATGAACGACCGTGCAGAAGATGAGCGGCGTGATCAACATCTTGACCAGTTTGATGAATCCGTCCCCCAGCGGCTTCAACGATTTGCCGAACTCCGGGAACGCAAACCCGACCAGGATCCCGATGAGCACCGCGATCAGCACCTGGACATAAAGGATGCGGTACCAGGGCGTGAGGGCAGAGGGCGTGCTGGGAGGCGAGGGGCTCACGCGCAATTCGGTTGATCGTTCGGCTGCAAGGCCGCGATGCTAATGGCTCCTCCCGCGCCTTGCAATCAGCGAGGGCGTGGCGCATCTGGGCGCGTCTCATTTTGTAGGGCAGGCTTTCCAGCCTGCCGGTTTGGGGGACTTTCCAGTCCCCGGGGGGCGCAGCTCGCGAAACGGAGCTGGAAAGCTCCGTGAACCCGCAGGCTCGAAAGCCTGCGCTACTTCGCTCGCAAATGGCGACGCAAAACCGACACGCGCACATGCCGCCCGCTCTGCAATGCGATTTGACCCTGCCGGTCGCTTTTCTTACACTCCGCACCTCATTTGATATGAAGGTTCTGATTTGCGACCCGATTTCACCGAAAGGGATCGCGTATTTTCAGCAGCGTTCTGAGTTTGAAGTGAACGTGCTGCCGAAGCGGCTGCTCGAACCCGACTTGCTTTCGTGGGTCGCGGAGGTCGCCGCCATGGTCGTGCGTTCCGAGACCAAGATCACACGCACAGTGATGGAAGCGGCCCCGAAGCTCCGCGTCGTCGGGCGCGCCGGCGTGGGCGTCGATAACGTCGATGTCGAAGCGGCGACTCAGCGCGGGATCGTGGTCATGAACACGCCGGGCGGGAACACGATTTCGACGGCGGAACTGACGTTTTCCATGCTCATGGCGTTGGCGCGAAAGATTCCCCAGGCGCACGCCTCGATGAAGGCCGGCGAGTGGAATCGAAAAGCGTTCCAGGGCGTCGAACTGTGCAACAAGACGCTGGGCATTCTGGGCATGGGCCGCATCGGAAGCGAAGTCGCGCGCCGGGCCATGGCGTTCGGCATGCGGGTTCTCGCCTTCGACCCTTATCTGGCTTTGTCCCGCGCGAAAGCTTTGCAGGTGGAAATGGTCGAACTGGATGAGCTTTACGCCCGGTCGGATTTCATCACGGTTCACATGCCGATGTCCGATGAGACCAAAGGCATGATCGACGCCGCGGCGTTCGCGAAAATGAAGAAAGGCGTCCGCGTGCTGAATTGCGCGCGGGGCGGGATCATCAACGAGACGGACTTGGGCGCGGCAATTCAAAGCGGCCAGGTCGCAGGGGCGGCGCTGGACGTTTACGAAGCCGAGCCGCCTCCCAAGGATTTTCCGTTGCGCAACCTGGCTCAGGTGATCATGACGCCTCACCTCGGCGCGAGCACCGAGGAAGCGCAGGACAACGTTGGGATTGAAGTGGCGGAGGCGATCACGGATTTTCTGCTGAGCGGCGCCGTGCGCAACGCCGTGAATCTCCCCAATCTCGATGCCAAGACCTACGCGCAGGTGAGACCCTATTTGCACCTGGGCGAAAAGCTCGGACGCCTGCTCGCGCAACTGGCGCCGAAGCGGAACGACCGGCTCGTCGTCACGTACGGAGGCAAAGCCACGGCGTTGCCGGGCGACCCGATCACGCGCTCGGTCTTGAAAGGTTTCCTGGAATCGGCCGGAGGAAAGGACGTCAACCAGGTGAACGTGCGGACTCTGGCGCTGTCGCTCGGCCTGCTCGTGGAGGAAATCAAATCCAACGAGGAAACGGATTACAGCGAATGGCTGCACGTGGCGGCCTTTTCGGGGGACCAGAAGATTTCGGCGGGCGGAACATTTTACGGCTCGCACAGCCAGCCGCGCATCGTGCGGTTGAACAGCCAGCCGGTGGAAATCGTCCCTTCAGGTGTGCTGTTCCTGATGACGAACAAAGACCGGCCCGGTATTGTCGGATACATCGGCACGCTCATGGGCAAATATCAGGTCAACATCGCGAGCATGAGCCTGGGCCGTGAAAAAGTCGGCGGGCAAGCCCTGACGGTTTTGAACCTGGACAGCATTCCGCCGCAAGAGTTGCTGGAGGAAGTGCGGAGGGATGCCGATATCAGCAACGTGCGCGTGGTGAAACTTTGATCGCATCGAACATGACTCCTTTCCAAGAACACGGTAGGGCCGCGTTGCCGCGCAGCCGGTCTTCCGTCGATGCGGCGGCGCAGCAGCACCGCGATGGGTTCAAGGCCCGTGCGCGCGGGTGGGAGGCCGTGGAAGCTTCCCATGAACCCGGTAGGAACGGATTCCACTCCTTCCCTGACTTTACTCTGCGACCGGAAAGACCATTTCAGGGACGCGGTGAAACGCGTCCTTACCAGTTCATGGCCAGCGCGTACGGCTTGCTGGCCGTGGGAGCTTCCCAGAAATGTGCGACGGTCCTTTTGGCGGCACTCGTGCTGGCTGAAAGCTTCTCCTCCGTCCAGGCCGCGGATCCCGCCCCTCAGGCTCCCCCCAAACCTCTGTTCTCCGTTTCCGCCACCAACCTCTTTGCGGACCGGATTCTCGCCAAAGGAAAGGGCGTGGAAGTGCGGCAAAGCCAGGTGGACGATTTGTACGTGGCGTTCAAAGCGACCCAGGCGGCCGCCGGGAAGCTGGTTCCCGATGCGATGCGCAAGAAAATCGAGGCCGACATTCTGGACAAACTCGTCACGACGCAACTGGTGTTGAGCCGTGCCACAGAGGCAGACCGGACCAAAGCCAAAGGGCTCGTCGAAGAGCTCGTGGCCGCGCAGAAGAAGCAAGCGCCGTCGGAAGAGTCCTTCAACCGCCAACTCCTCGCTGTGGGAATGACCCCCGAACAATACCGCGCGCAAATGCTCGAACAGGCGATCGTGGAGTCCGTCATCGACCGCGAGATCCGGGCGAAGAAAGTGGTCACAGAATCCCAGGCGCGCGAGTTCTACGACAAGAGTCCGGAGTTGTTTCAAGAACCGGAACTGGCTCGCGTCAGCCACATTTTGTTTTCCACGCAGGACCCAAAGACCGGACAGGATTTGCCTGCGGACCAGAAACTGGATAAGCGCCGTCTCGCCGAGAAAATCCTGGATCGCGCCAAGAAAGGGGATGATTTCGCCACGCTGGTCAAGGAATTCTCCGAAGACACCCCCTCGAAGGACCGGGGCGGAGAATACACCATCGCCCGCGCGCGGGACGATCGCTCTCGCTCTGTCGTGCCTGAATTCGAAGCGGCGGCGTTTTCGCTGGCGCCCAATCAGACCAGCGACCTGGTCACGACGCGTTACGGTTACCACATCATCAAAGCGCTGGAACGGATTCCGACCCGGACGATGGAGTTTTCGCGCGTCGTGGAACGGATCAAGCAAGGATTGCTCAAACAGGAAGTCGAAAAAGACCTGCCGGCCTACGTCGAGAAGCTAAAGAAGGCCGCTGACGTGCAGGTTGTCGATGGAAAGTGAGCGCTGCCTCGCGCCCCGCTTCGCGGCGCCGGGAACGCGACCTTCAGAGCTTTAGCCTGCTCCGACGTCAGCAGGCTTGGAAAATGCCGGCGAATTCTGGCGCGTCCGAATAGACTTGGTCGATTATGCAAAGAACGCCTCCATTCCTTCACGCCGGCCTGTCGCGCCGGCAAATGCTCCAGGTCTCAAGCCTGGGGTTCGGCGCGCTGGCGTTGAGATTCCTTCTACACGCGCAAGCCTCATCGGTTTCGCCAGCCCACGGCCCGGACCCGCGGCGTTTGCGCCCGCATTTCCCGGCCAGGGCCAACGCGGTCATCCTGCTGATGCAGAACGGCGGGCCCAGCCAGATGGATTTGTTCGATCCGAAACCGGACCTGAAACAGCACGACGGCAAGGTCCACAGCGTCAAAGTCGAAATGTTCCAGAAAGGGAGCGAGGCGAACAAATTGATGGGGACACCGTTCGCTTTCCACCGCCAAGGCCAGTGCGGGATGGAGCTTTCCGAAGTGATTCCTCACATTGGCGCGCTGGCGGATGACATCACGCTGGTGCGCTCGATGCACACCGAACACAACAATCACACCGAAGCGCTCGTGATGTTCAACACGGGCAAGATCTTTCCCGGACGGCCCGCGCTCGGCTCCTGGATCAGCTATGCGCTCGGCACCGAGAACCAGAATCTGCCAGCCTATATCGTCCTGCGGGATCCCGATGGCTACAACACGAGCGGCACGCTGCTCTGGCAAAACGGCTGGCTGCCCGCCCGGTATCGCGGCACCGAAGTCAGCACCAAAGGCGCGCCCGTCCTGAATTTGCACCCCGCGGTTCCGGTTCCTTCAGAAGTGCAGCGCGACAAGCTCGACCTGCTCGCGAAGCTGAATCAAGCGCACCGCGCACAATACTCCTACGAATCCGAACTCGAAGCGCGCATCCAGAATTACGAACTCGCCGCCCGCATGCAGTTGGCGGCGGAAGGAACGTTGGATCTGGCCCGCGAGTCCGAGGCCACCCGGAAGTTTTACGGCATCGATAACCCAGTGACGGCAGGCTACGGATTGCGTTGTCTGATGGCGCGGCGGCTGGTCGAAGCCGGCGTCCGGTTCGTTCAGATTTTCCCGCCGGTAAAACCGCAGTTCCAGCCGTGGGACAGCCACAAGAACGTCAAAACAGAACTCGAGGAAATCTGCCGCATGACCGATCTGCCGTCGGCGGCGCTGATCCAGGATCTCAAAGCGCGCGGATTGCTCGACTCGACCATTGTGATCTGGGCCGGTGAATTCGGGCGTTTGCCCGTCTCGCAAAATGGAACGGGCCGCGACCACAATCGCAATGCGTTCAGCCTTTTCCTGGCGGGCGGCGGATTCAAAGCGGGCCAGGTTCACGGCGCGACCGACGAGGTGGGTTACCGGGCGGTCGAGGAGCGGGTGAGCGTGCCGGACCTCCACGCCACGATCCTTCACCAGCTCGGCCTCGACCACGACAAACTGGCTTATCCGCACCATGGCCGCGAAGAAACGCTCACGGACTCGCCCGTGAGCCGCGCGCGCGTGGTGAGCGAGATTCTGGCGTGAACCCGTTGATCGACATACGGCTGGTTCAAGCAGGAGCCCGGGCAGCTTGCCCGCGTGTTGCTGAAGGTTTCGAGAAGAGCGCGGGCAGGCTGCCCGCGCTCCTTTCGCGAGATTCGATCAGCCGTGACTGAACACTTCCTATGAAACCCATTCTCTCGACCTGCGGCTTTGAACCTGATCTCCGGCGGATATTCTTGGCCTTCGCGCTCCTGGCTGGCGTGCCGGCCTCGCGGGCCGGGGATTCGGCCGCTGAACAGCCGCAGATTGGCAAGGCTGTCGAAGCCGGTTTGCGGACTTTGGAGAAAAGCGCCGCCATTTACTCGGAAAAGCGCGCCTGTTTTTCGTGCCACCATCAAACCCTCCCCATGCAAGCCATGGTGATCGCGCGCCAGCATGGATTCAAAATCGACGAGAATCTTTTCCGAGCGCAAGCCCGCTTTACGCATGAGTCTTTCCGCTCCCGCGCCGGCGATCTCAGGGACGGGACCGGCATCGGCGGCAAATCCATGACCGTCGGTTACGGTCTCTGGGCGTTGCACCTGGCGAATTGGGACCGCGACGACACGACCGCGGCCATGATCGCGTATCTCCTGAAAACGCAAGCGGAGGATGGCCGCTTCTGGAGCAACACCGTCCGCCCGCCTTTGGAGGACTCGGCCTTCACCGCCACGACAATTGTGGCTTATTACATGCAAAGATTCCTTTCGACGAGCGACGCCTCCGCCGCAGAAGGAGCCGTTGCCAAAGCCAAGCGGTGGCTTGTCGAAAACCGCCCCAAGACTCAGGAAGATCGGAATTCGCGGTTCTGGGGCTTGCACTTGCTGGGTGCAGACCGCGAGCAGATCGAAACGGCGCGCGTCGCGGTGCAAGAAGGCCAGCAGCCCGACGGCGGGTGGGCGCAGCTCGCCGAGATGAAGAGCGACGCCTACGCCACAGGACAGACCTTGTTCGTGTTGCGCGAAACGGGAATGCCGGTCGATCACTCCGTCTATCAGCGCGGCGTTCGGTTCCTGCTCGATACGCAATTGGAGGACGGCACGTGGCACGTGAAGACACGATCCAAACCGGTGCAAACGTTCTTCGACGCCGGTTTCCCGCACGACAGGGACCAGTTCATCTCCGTCTGCGCTACAAGCTGGGCCGTGGCGGCGCTCGCCGCGGCGCATGCCCGCTAGTAGAAAACGCCGTTTGCTGTAGCAGCCCAGGTAACGAGGCTCTGATTTCCTCAACAATCAGGAGGAAATGAGCCTCCTCATGTCGGCTGCCACAATCTTTCAAACACACTCTGAGAGTTATGGGAAGGGCAAGCCCACGTCGTTGTCGAGGATGGTCACGGCGGCGCTGCCGACTCCGCCAATCGCGTAGCCGGGATCGCTTTGCAGCGTCAGAATGACGGTTTCCGGAGGCTCCACCGCGGTGTCGTCAATGGGGATCACGCGGATGCGAACGGAACGGGCGCCGGCCGGAATCGTCGCCGAGCCCGGCAAAGCCGGATAATCCGTTCCATTCGCCGCCGTGGCGGCGCATGTTCCAGAGGGACCCATCCTGAAAACGGAAATCGTTCGGCTCAGCCGGACTGCTTCCATGACGTCGAATGTTTTCCACGGCAGGACGAGTCCATCCCGGCGAGCCGTGTCCGACGTATTGGGAACACCGGACCACCTTGGAGGCGGCTCGCTGGGACAGGTTCGTCCTACCGAAGTCAAACTGTGATTGCTGGGACCTCGTTCTTCGTTCTTGCGGAAGAAAGTGTCTCCATCGTACATTTCGCCCGACCCCCAGGTCATGACCATCGCATCACCATACGCGACGACATTCGCCTCGGCAGAATCGGAAGCGAGCGATACCGCCCCCCACTTAACCCTCTCCTCTCGCAGGCGAGGGGAGAGGGTACGGCAAGCCGTCTCGCAGACTCCCACTCGTAATCCTAATCTTCATCTTAGAGCCTGTCTGAAAATCGTCTTCTGGGTGGAACAGGCCACCGGCCTGTTGCGGCGGGCTACCAGCCCGCCGGGCCTTTTGGCGGCAGGTTGCCGCCAAACACGGGCTGGTAGCCCGTTCCACCCATTTTTCAGACAGGCTCTTAATCCTGCCTCCCAGTTAGAGACTACGAGTCAGATCAGGATCAGGATTACGAGTCAGATCAGGAGCGGAACAGCGCCGCGTTGGAAAAACCGGTTAGTTCAAGGAGCCACACTTAACGACCTATGAAAGAGTACCCTTCTGCGGACATTCGCAATTTCGCCATCATCGGACACGCCACCGCGGGCAAGACCATGCTCAGCGAGTGCATGCTCGCCTGCGCGGGCGTGATCAACCGGCTCGGCAGCATCGCCAATGGCAGCACGGTCTCCGACTACCACGAGGACGAGCACAAACGGCAGATTTCCATCCATGCCTCGCTCCTGCATCTGGAGTGGCAGGGGAAGAAATTCAACTTCATCGACACGCCGGGCTACCTCGATTTCATCAGCGAAAGCCTGGGCGCGCTCCGGGTCGCGGACTTCGCCCTCGTGGTGATCCACGCCAATCACGGCGTGCTCGTGGGCACGGATCAAGTCTGGGAATCTGCCACCGCCAATGGCATCCCAAAAATGATCGTCATCAATGCGGTCGATAAAGAGAACGCCAATTTCGACATGGTGCTCGAACAAGCGCGAAAACGGTTTGGCGACCGCGTTTTTCCCATGACCCTTCCCGTCAATCCCGGCCCTGGCTTCAATCAGGTGCTCGACGTGATGCGCAACGAAATCATCACCTACCAGACCGACGGCAGCGGCAAATTCCAGGAGGCCCTCGCCACCGGCAAATGGGAGGAGCGCGTCAAGCAGCTCCACCAGGAACTCATCGAGCACATCGCGGAATCCGATGACGCGCTCCTGGAAAAATTTTTCGACCAGGGCGGATTGTCCGAAGACGAAATGCGTGCCGGGGTGCACACAGCCGTTCAGAAGCAGACGTTCATTCCCCTGTTCTGCACCGCCGCCGAAACGAATGTCGGCGTCGCGCGCCTCATGGATTTCATTGCCAAATACGGTTCTTCACCCGTGGACCGCAAAACGGTCAAGGGTCTCGACATCAATGACGCCGAGGTGGAGATTTCGCTGACGAATCCCGACCCGGTGGTGTATGTCTTCAAAACGATCAGCGAAGCGCAATTTGGCGAATTGTCTTATGTCCGGGCTTACTCCGGCACGGTGCGCTTCGGGATGGACCTGTACAACACCTCGCGCAAGGCGTCGGAGAAAATCGGCCAGATTTACATCCTGAACGGGAAGAATCGCGCCATGGTCAACAACTTGACCGCCGGCGATATCGGCGCCTTCATCAAATTGAAAAACACACACACCGGCGACACGTTGTGCGAGGCCAAGAAATTTGTTTCCCTGCCCAAGGTGACTTATCCGAAGCCGAACATCCATGCCGCGCTCAAGCTCAACTCCAAAGGCGACGAAGACAAGATCGCGCAGGGTTTGTCCGCGTTGCACGAGGAAGATCCGACGTTCATCTATCACGTCGATTCCGAGCTGCACCAGACCGTAATCTCGGCTCAGGGCGAGTTGCATCTTCAAGTGGTTTCGGACCGCCTGAAACGGCGCTACAAGGTCGATATTGAATTGGTGGCGCCGAAGATTCGGTTCCGTGAAACGATCAAGAACAAGGGCGAGTCCAAATACCGTCACAAGAAACAGACGGGCGGCGCCGGCCAGTTCGCGGAAGTCTGGATGCGCATTGAGCCGAAGCCGCGCAACACCGGCGTCGAATTCACTCAGACTCTCACGGGCCAGAACGTGGACCGCGCCTTCGTGCCCTCCGTAGAAAAGGGCGTCATGCGCGCCTGCACCGAGGGCATTCTGGCCGGATACCGGGTGGTGGACGTGAAGATTGATTTCTACGATGGCAAAATGCACCCGGTGGACTCCAAGGACGTGGCGTTCCAGACCGCCGGCTATTACGCGTTCAAGGAAGCGTTCGCCGCAGCCAAAGCGTGCCTTTTGGAACCCATCCACGTGATCGAGATCAAGATGCCCGAGGATTGCATGGGCAAGGTGATGGGCGATCTTTCCAGCCGCCGGGGAAAAATCTTGGGCATGGACGCGGTGGGAGCCTATCAGATTGTCAAGGCGCATGTGCCGGCGATGGAGCTTTATCATTACTCCACGACGTTGCGTTCGCTCACCGGCGGGCGCGCGTTTCACACCGAAGATTTCGATCATTACGAGGAGATGCCGCGCGAGCTGGAGCAAAAGATCATTGCCGAAAGCAAGAAGGGCAAGGAGGCGGCTCAGAATGAGTGACTTCCGGAATCGTGCTCAAATCCCGCCGACTTATGCCGCTCTTACCTGCTGCCATCGGGCGCGTCACCGCGATCACCTTGTTTTTCCTCCCCCTCGCACCCGCAAACGCGGATACCCTTTTCCCGTTGGGCGCGCCCTGGAAATATTTTCGGGGCACGGCGGATCCGTCTCCGGGCAACACTTCTGCCTGGCGCCAGCGCGCTTTCGCCGATTCTACGTGGACCCAAGGCAACGCGCCGTTCGCCTACGGCGAACCGTCCTTTCGTGGCACGGACCTGACGGGCATGCAGGGCAGTTACACGACGCTCTACCTCCGAAAATCCTTCAACGTCCCCGACCCCACGGCCCTCGCCAGTTTGCAGCTTCGGACGGTGGTCGATGACGGGTTCATCGCCTGGATCAACGGGGTCCGCGTCGCGTCCACCAACGCGCCGGCCAGCGACGCCGGGTTGACGCGGACGAGCGTGGCCACGACTTCGATTGAACCTTTCGAGGCGGCCTTCGATCTGCCCGCTCCGTCCAAGTACCTCGTTGCGGGGGAGAACACGCTGGCGGTGCTTGTGCTCAATGGCGCGATTACAAGTTCCGATCTGGTTTTCGACGCGGAATTGACTTCGACCGAGAGCGTGCCGGTGCCGCCGACGATCACCGGGGTCGTTCCGGAGCCGGGGGTCGTCAACGAACTCACGTCTGTCTCAGTGACCTTCAGCGAACCGGTGACCGGGGTTCGCGCGGGAGACTTTCTGATCAACGGGATTCCCTCGGCCAACGTCTCCGGCGGAGGGGCCAGTTACACCTTCTCATTTCCGCAACCGCCGTTCGGGCCGGTGGACATTGCCTGGGGCGCGCTTCATTCCATTACCGACCTGGGCAATCCGCCGCAGCGTTTCGACGCCGGTGTTCCCGGTTCGAGGTGGGCTTACCAGTTGATCAATCCCGCCGGGCCCGCGTTGACCCATATCTTTCCCGTTCCAGAAACCACTTTGCGCAGGCTGGGCGAAGTGGAGATCAGTTTCACCCTCCCGGTCGATGGCATCGATGCCAGGGACCTGCTTCTCAACGGAGTTCGCGCCACGAACGTCGCCGGCGTCGGCGCAGGGCCGTATCGGTTTATGTTTGCCTCAGCGCCGGCGGGCGAGGTGACTTTGTCGTGGAGTCCGAACCACGGAATTGTGTCAGACGACGCGGTGTCGGTCGCGTTCACGGGCTTTTCCTGGAAATACCGCATCAATCCGGTGTTGCCCGCCGCCGGCGTTGTCATCAGCGAAATCATGGCCGAAAACCAGACCGGTATCACGGACGAGGAGAAAGATCCGGAGGACTGGATTGAGTTGCACAATCGCGGTGCGCAACCGGTCAATATCGGCGGTTGGTCGCTCAGCGTGGATCGCGAAGAGGAAGGCCAATGGGTGTTTCCACCGACGACCATCCCCGCCGGCGGGTTTCTGGTGGTCTGGGCTTCAGGCAAGGATCGCCGCGAGCCTGCGCCAGGTCAGCGGTTCCACACGAATTTCAAATTGAACCCCAACGGCGATACGCTCCAGCTTTTCGGCGCGGAGTTGCCCAGAGCGGTCGTGGATGAACTGACGTATCCGGAGCAATCCCCGAATCATTCCTATGGACGTCAGGCCGGCACAACCGCCGAAGCCTGGAGCTACTTTGCCGTGGCGACGCCCGGCGTGGCAAATGGCGTGAGTACCGTCACGGGCAAAGTGGATGAAGTCCACTTCAGCGTGGAACGCGGCTTTTTCAGCGCTCCGTTCAATCTCAGCCTGGCCAGCCGCACGCCGGGCGCCGAGATTAAATATACGCTCGATGGCAGCCCGCCCGCGCCCACCAACGGCGTGGTGTATGTTTCGCCGATTCAGATCACGACCACCCGCATCGTTCGCGCGGCGGCCTTCGCCTCCGACCAACTTCCCTCGCGCGTGCGGACCCACACTTACTTGATGAACCAGGCGGCCAACCGACGGCTCCTGCCCGTGCTGTCTCTCGTCACCGCGACCAATAACCTGTATGGCCGCACCGGGATCATGGAGTTTAATCCGCGCAACACGACCAAGCACGGCGCGGCCTGGGAACGGCCCGTCTCCGTCGAATGGATTCGCCCAGAGGACAACGGCGGATTCCAGCTCGACGCGGGCATTCGCGTGGCGGGCGGCGATTATATCCGCGGCCTCTACACCTACCGCGGCAGCAGTCTGCCGCAAACCAAGTATTCCTATCGCCTTTATTTTCGCGGCGATTATGGCCCCGGTCGATTGAACTATCCGGTCTTTCCTACTTCGACGTTAGAATCGTTCAACACCCTTCACGTTCGCGCCGGGATGAACGATCACTCGAATCCGTTCATCAAAGACGAATTCATCCGCGCGTTGAGCCTGGACGTCGGGCTTGCGGCGTGCCACGGCACGTTCGTCCATCTCTTCCTGAACGGCGTCTATAAGGGGCTGTACAACCCTACCGAACGCGTAGATGACGATTTTCTCCAGGCGTACCATGGCGGGGGCAAACTCTGGGACGTGCTCGGACCCAGCAACGCCGCGATCCGTGGCGACACCGCGGCCTGGAGCCAGTTGCGCACCGCGGTCCGCTTTCCAGATCTGACGATTCGCTCCAACTACCTGGATGTGGCGACGCGGATGGACCTGGCGAATTTCATCGACTATCTGCTGCCGCTGATCTGGGCGGACAACGACGATTGGCCGCACAACAACACTCGCGCGGCCCGCGAAAGGAAACCGGGCTCGAAGTTCCGGTTTTATCCCTGGGACGCCGAGTTCGCTTTCACCGCTCATTCCGTGAGCTATGATACCATTGCGACCACGCTGTCCACTTTGAGCCCGCCGTGGGGCACGACGGATTACCAGGCGATGTTCAACTCGCTGAAGAAATCGCCGGAGTTCAAACTGCTCTTTGCGGATCGGATCCATCGCGCCTTCTACAATGACGGACCACTGACGGACGCCAGGATTCGCGCCCACTACAATGGAATGAAAGCTCAGGTGACCAACTCGATCTCCGGCTTCAGCGATGTGATCGGGACCTGGATCACGGGCCGAAGGCGATATCTGACCAACATGTTCATCAAGGCCGGATTCCTCGCTTCATCCAATGCGCCGGTCGCGAGTCAATTTGGCGGACGCGTTCCGGCCGGCTATCAACTTGCACTCAAGAATCTCGATGGAGCGATCCTCTACACGACGAACGGCATTGATCCGCGTATGCCCTTCACGAGCGTGGCCAGCGACGCGGCCATGGAATACCGCGCGCCGATCACCGTAACCGGCCCGCTCCATCTGCTGGCGCGCTCACTGGCCGGCACGAACTGGAGCGCGGTCCTCGATCTCGAGTTCGAAAGCACCCAGCCCGGCAATCCGGTTCGGATCACCGAAGTCATGTACAATCCCCCGGGCGGCGACGCCTACGAATATCTCGAACTGGAGAATACGGGCGGCCTGGCGGTCGATTTGAGCGGGTGCAGTTTTGGCGGAATCGGATTTAGGTTTCCCACGCCGTTCCCCGAACTGAAGCCGGGCGGGAGACTGGTTCTCGCCAACGACGCCCGGCCTGCGGACTTTCAACGCCGCTATCCGGGCCTGAGCGTCGCGGGCTGGTTCTCCGGTTCCCTGGACAACGGAGGCGAGCGCATCGTGCTGCGCGACCTTTCGGGCCGGACTATCACGGCGGTGGAGTTTCGCGACGCGCATCCCTGGCCGGTGGTCGCGGATGGCACTGGCGCTTCGATTGAAGTGGTCGATGCGCAACGCGAACCGGATGATCCGTCCAATTGGAAAGCCAGTGCTCCAGGCGGTTCGCCGGGCGACGCGAATGCGCTGGCCGCGCCGCCGCGGATCCAGATCAACGAACTTCAGCCGGGCACCGACCGCGATTGGCTCGAACTGCACAATCCCGGAGCCACGGCCGTGCAAATCGGCGGCTGGTCGCTCACCGATAACTCCGATCCGCGGCAATACGTGTTCCCGGCAGGCGCCTCTATCGCCGCAGGCGACTATCTGCGGATCGACTGCAACCAGGGCGCTTCAGGCGGTCCTCTTAAAGCTTCGTTCGGTTTGAACCGCGACGGCGAGACGGTCGCGCTCTTTGACGGCGCAACGAATCGCGTCGATGTCGTCTGGTACGGCGCCGTGCCCGATGGCTACACCGCCGGCATCGTGAATGGTCGTTTGACCTTGTGTGAACCGACGCCCGCGGGCCCCAACGAACCGGTGGCGCTCGGCGGTTTGAGCGGACTGAAGATCAACGAATTCCTGGCGAACCCGGACGGCGGGGACGACTGGATCGAACTTCATAATTCGAGTTCGCTCCCGGTCGCGCTGCAAGGCTGCGCGATTGTCACCAGCAATGCGTTGGCCCGCATCGCTTCGCCGGTGTTCATCGGGGCGGGCGGCTTTGCGGTGTTTCGCGCCGATGAAAACTCCGGACCGGATCATTTGGAGCTGAAGTTGCCTGCATCCGCCGGCCTGATCGCCTTGCTCGCTCCGAACGGCCAGGAGTTGGATCGGGTCACGTATGGCGCGCAGGCGACTGGCATTACCTTTGGCCGGCTGCCCGATGGCACGGGAACGTTTCAGCCGCTCCAATTCAGCGCCACGCGCGGCGCGAGCAATTATCTGGCGGAATTGGGAACACGGCTGCGCATTTCTGAATTCCTCGCCCGTTCCTCGACCGGACCGGATTGGGTGGAGCTCGAGAATGTTTCCGGAGGATCGATGGCTCTGGCTGGATTCTCGCTTGGCGCCGAGTCCCCGGCGGGACCCCTTGTTCGATGGGCGCTGCGCCCCGAAGCACAGATGCGAGCCGGTGAACGAATGATAGTTTATTTCGGACCCGCGCCCGCCCGCTTCACTGTGCCGCCCAATGCGCATTCCTTCCCCGCGCCGCTCAACGACGACGGCGCCGTGCTGAGCATCCGCGACTCACTTGACCGCGTCGTCGATCGCATTGAGTACGGCCTGCAAGTCGCCGATCGCTCCGTGGGGCGCGTGAGCCAGCAATGGGTTTTGCTCTCCGCGCCTACGCCCGGTCAGGCCAACGCGCAGCCGGCGGCGCTCGATTCGGGAAACGAATTGCGGCTGAATGAATGGCTGGCCGGCGGCGGCGGAACCAATGACTTCGTCGAGGTGTACAATCCCGCCGCCTTGCCCGTCAGCCTCGAACGCTGGGTGCTGACGGATGATCCATCGCTGCGAGGCGCGACCAACAACCGGCTGCCTTCACTCACGTTCATCGATGCGAAGGCCTTCGTGCGCTTCAGTACCGACGGCACGCGAAATCGTGGTCCGGCTTACACCGCCTTTCAACTCGACCGTTTTGGCGAGACGATCCGCCTGCTCAATCCGAGCGCGCAAATCATCGACAGCATCGATTTCGTCGTTCAATTGGATGGCGTCTCTGAGGGGCGATATCCCGACGGCGCTTCGCAGACCGTGCGCTTTCCCGGTTCGCCGACGCCCGCCGCGCCGAACCGCATTCTGCCCGGCGATGCGGACCGGGACGGCATGGACAACGTCTGGGAAGCCCTCAACGGCTTCGACCCCACGTCGGCGGCAGATGCGACAGCCGACGCGGATCAGGACGGCATGAGCAATTTCTCGGAGTTCCTGAGCGGCACCAATCCACGCGATGCTTTCAGCCGTTTCCGAGTTGATGCGGCGGCGTTCAGCGGAGGAGCAGCCGGCATCCGCTTCGCGGCTCAACCTGGGAGGAGCTATCGCGTGGAATATTCAGATGGGATCGCGCCGCCGGCGTGGACGCTTTTGGAGAACGTGTCCATCAGCGATGGACCGCGGGAAGTGGTGGTTACAGATCCCGCGCGATTCGATCAGCGTCCGACGCGCTTCTACCGCGTCGTGATCCTGCGGTAGCAGCGAGCCGACTTAATTGGCTGCGACAACTTTTCAAACATTGGGGAAGCGCACCTGGAAGCCGCGGCCTGAAACACAACCGATCGCCACGAGCCAGGTAATGGCAGAAAGCATGGCACATGCTGTGAATGGACACCTTCACAAACGGATCGAACACGTAGAATCCCTGCTGCGATGGGGACAGGTCAGTGAGCCTGATCGGAGAAGCGAAGGTCTTGTTTCCTGATCTTCGTTTCCTTCGTTTGCTTTTGTTAGCATCTGGATCGTTCTGGTCAAGGGCTTCTCCGATGTCCGAACCGCCTCTGCTCCGATTTGACCAGCGTGCGTTTTCCTGGTCACGCTTCGATTCCATTAGACGGCGTGGGCCGCGCGTTTGCTCCCTTTGTTCGGTGCGCGCGCTGGTTTTTTCGGAAGAATTCTCCTGCCAAATTCCATTCCGCCGCCGTGTCCGGACCGCTTCGATGAATGGTCTTCATCGAAAGCATGACTTTTTTGCCGGCCACTTCCGCGTCCATCCGATTCTTCGGCATGTCGGCTGCGAGTAACGCGTCATGCATCCGGATGCGCACGTCAGCCAATAGTCATCAATCCCATCATTCATGAGAAAAAAAACCAAACCCACTCCATTCAAACGTTCCCTCTCGAACCCGGTGAGAATCGGGGCCTGCCTCGGCGGCGCCCTGCTCGCCGCCGGGCCGATCACGGCTCTGGCCCAGGATCCGGGCCGATTTGAGAAACTGGAACAAGAAAACCAGGATCTTCGCAAGCGATTGGACGCGCTGGAAACGGTCGCGAAAAAGGAAGGCATTCTGCCCAGCGCCGCGGATAGCTCCGCGACCCCCATCAAAGCGCTGTCCGAAATCACGGTCAGCGGCTTCGTCCAGGCCTCCTATTTCTACAACTTCACCGAGCCGTCCGATCGCAAGGGCAACGGATATCTCTGGAACACCACGCACAATTCATTTTCGCTGAACAAGGTCAAACTCACGCTGGCCAGCCCGGCTGCGGAGCGCAGCGGTGACACCTGGGGCGCCGGTTACCGCGCGTCCCTCATCTGGGGCGAAGACTCGCCGGTGTTGAACACCGGCTCGCCCACCGCGGGCTTCGAAGCCGTGCGCGAGGCTTACGTCGAATTGAACGCACCCATCGGAACGGGACTTAACATCAAGGCCGGCCAGTTGATCTCGTTGCTGAACTGGGAATCCGGCGACGGTGGCGCGGCGAATCCGAATTTCTCCCAAGGTTATCAATGGTTCTTCACCGGGAACGGCCCGGCCGCAGGCGTTCAGGCCGGTTACACGTTCACGGACTGGCTCGATGTGAAAGTGCGGGTGCAAAACGGCATGTACGCCGGTCCCATCGACGGGAACAACGGCAAGACCGTCATCGGCAGCATCGGAATCAAGCCGTGCTCCAAAGCATGGATGAACCTCATCGGCTTCGGCGGCGACGAATCCACGACCATGAGCGTCAAAGGCGGTTCGGTGATCGGCGGCATGGATATCACCGAGCAATTCCACACCGGGTTCGAGTTCGACTATTTCGTGTTCGATCCCTCGGTTGGCGCGTCGGCGGACCTGTGGTCCGCGGGCGGTTGGGCCTGGTACGATTTCACGCCGAAGGTTGGCCTTGCGCTGCGCGGGGAGTACCTGGACGACAAGGACGGGGGCGGCATCAAAGGCATTGCCTTTCCCGGCGCCAGCCGCGTGGGCAGCGCCGTCACGTCGCCGGATGCCGACGGAGATATCGCCAGCGTCGCGCTGACCCTCAACTGGAGACCGGCGCCCAATGTGAAAATCCAACCGGAAATTCGTTACGACCACACGACTTACACGGGCGGCTTCGACGGGAAGAAAGACCGGGTCGTGGTCGGCGTCGGTGTCACTTACCTCTATTGATTGGCAACAAAACAAACTTCAAAACCACTCCACTGAACTCGAAATCGCCCATGAAAAACACACTCAACAAACTGCTCGCCCTGGCGGCGCTCTCATACACCGCCACGGCAGCCGAGACCGTCAAAGTCGGCGTGCTGCACTCGCTCAGCGGCACGATGGCGATCAGCGAAACGTCCCTGAAAGACGTGTTGCTCTTCACCTTCGATGAAATCAACAGCTCCGGCGGCATCAAAATCGGCGGAAAAAGCCACAAAATCGAACCGGTCGTCGTGGACCCCGCCTCGAACTGGCCGCTCTTCGCTGAGAAAGCCGAACAACTGCTCGTCAAAGACAAAGTCGCGGTGGTATTCGGCTGCTGGACCTCGGTGAGCCGCAAGTCCGTGCTGCCCGTCTTCGAGCGGAACAACGGCTTGCTCTTTTACCCGGTGCAGTACGAAGGGGAAGAACAGTCGAAGAACATCTTCTACACCGCGGAGGCGATCAATCAGCAGGCCACTCCTGCCGTGGATTTCTTGATCGCGGATGGCCGGAAGAAGTTCTACCTCCTGGGCTCGGACTACGTGTATCCGCGCACAACGAACAAAGTGCTCAAAAAATATTTGCGCGCGAAAGGATTCCGGGTGCCGGAGGAAGGCGAGGCCTTCGATCCCGTCAAGCACGACGTGTATGAAGAGTACACGCCGTTCGGGCATCAGGATTACCAGACCATCGTGGCCAACATCAAAAAGTTTTCCGCCGGCGGCAAGGCCTGCGTCGTCAACACGCTCAACGGCGACACCAATGTGCCGTTCTTCAAAGAGTTCGCCAACGCTGGGTTGACTTCGGAGAATTGCCCAGTCGTCTCCTTCAGCATTTCGGAAGACGAATTCCGCAGCCTGCCCACGAAGGACCTGGTCGGCCACCTGGGTTGCTGGACTTACTTCCAAACCGTCAACACGCCCGAGAACAAGAAGTTCACTCAGGATTTCTTCGCCTGGCTCAAGACCAAAGCGCCGGGCGACGTGAAAAAGGAAGGCCGCGTGACTTGCAGCCCGATGAACCTCTCGCGCATCGGAGTGTATCTCTGGAAGCAAGCGGTCGAGAAGGCGGGTTCGTTTGAGGTGGACAAAGTTCGCGGCGCCATGGTGGGTCTGAAATTCAAGGCACCCACGGGCGAAGTGACCATGCAGGCCAATCATCACTTGAAGAATCCCGTGTTCATCGGCGAGACGCTGCCGAACGGACAGTTCAAGATCATCAAGTCGCTCGGCGCAATTGCGGGCGAACCCTGGAGCGAGAAGTTTTTGCCGAAGCTGTAACGCGCCCTTTTCTGTGCATGGATCCTGTGCTTGCTCCACGAGGTCCTGTATGGGTGCTGGTGAGAGGGGTGGGCCGGAGGCGGCCCACCCCTTGTTTTGTCGGACGACAACAACCGCGAATTGGACCATGAACCAGAGGGGACACTCCTCCGCGCGACAGGGTCTTGGACTGCCTCAGTCCTCTGCCGCTTTTGAATTCCTCCCGCCAAACGCCCGGCGCCGCCGCGTCGAAGCGGCGTTTTGGCGCCTCGCAAAAGTGGGAGGACCCTGCTCCTTGCACGCAATTATCCCATCTGGAATCCCAACGGGATTCTGCCCCAAAGCCCAGGGTTGCGAGGAGCAGAGGCGACTGGTGGAATCCAAAACCTCGAGGACGAACCGTGATTCATGCGAAGTTCCCTTGGTTTCAGAACCATGCGCTCGGCTCATGAACCCGGTAGGGCGAATCCGTCCCGGCGAGCCGCTCGACGTGCATGGAACACGTCCGACTCGGCTCGCTGGGGACAGGCTCGCCCTACCGTCTGGTTCAAAGGAAGCTCTGAGTGACTATCGGACCTGCTTGCGGCCCACGAGCCCACCCCTTCCCCTGCCAGGAGGGGAGTTCTGTCCGGCGTCGCAGGTCCCAGTTCCCCTGGAAGGAGCGAAGGGGTGGGTGGGTTCACAGGGAGCCTCCATGATCTTCGCCTTTCTCCTCTTGCTGACCGCCAGCTTCACGCACGCCAATCCCGCCGAACGCGCGAACTTGCTCAAGGCCATTTTCGACGACGGCGGCAACCAGATCGGACTGGTGCAATCGCTAGTCAGTTCGAGCGATCCCCTCATCGCTCAAACGCTCGCCGCGTGGCCCAAGGGCGGCGTTTTCGTCCACGAAACCAACGACACAAAAATCGCTTACATTCTCGACCCGCAGGGCGACGAACAAAACCGCCAGAAAGCGATTAGCGTCGCGGACGGAGAATTGCTAAAGGACGGTTCCGGAAAACCGTTGCTCTTTTCGGAGAGAGACCTGAGGCCGGTCGATACCACGCGTTCCTTGCGCAGCGCCATCAAGCGCACGCTCGACTTGATGGCGCTTTCCAATCCGGATCCCAAATTCCGCCGCGACGCCGCCAATCGCCTCGGCTTCGAGCAGAACTCGGATTACGTGCCCGTCTTTCAAGCGCGCCTGGAGAAGGAAACCGTGCCCGTCGTGCGCAAAGCGTTGCAGGAGGCCGTCGCGATCACGCAGTTGGCCAGCGAGGACGCGCCGACTCGGCGCAAAGGCATCGAGACGCTTGGCGAACTGAGGTCGATCAGCGCGCCCACCTTGCTGAAAAGAATTCTGGCTGAAGCCAAGGCCGACCCGAAGAAATACGACGCCGAGACCGTGAAGGCCGCCGGCGCCTCCCTGGCAAAGATCGAAACTTACATGTTCTGGGGCGAAACGGTGGGACGCATCTTTCGCGGCCTCAGCCTCGGCGCGGTGTTGCTCGTGGCGGCGCTGGGGCTGGCGATCACGTTTGGTTTGATGGGCATCATCAATATGGCCCACGGCGAAATGATCATGGTCGGCGCCTACGCGGCTTTCGTGACGCAACGCTTCTTTCTAGACGACAAGCTGCAACCGCTCGCCTTCTTCGATTGGTATTTCCCGCTCGCGCTGGTCACGGGTTTCCTTTCCGCGGGAGCGATTGGCCTGATGTTGGAGCGCGGCATCATACGCTTTCTCTACGCCCGCCCGTTGGAATCGCTCCTGGCGACGTGGGGTGTCAGCCTCATTTTGCAGCAGGCGTTCCGCCGCATCTTCGGCGCCGCGAACGTCTCCGTGATCTCGCCAGGCTGCCTGAAAGGGACGTACGAGGCCTGGGACATTCTCTTCGCTTACAATCGAGTGTTCCTGATCCTCTTCGGCGTTCTCATCGTGGTCGCGACTTATTTGCTGATGAATAAAACCGCGATCGGCCTGCAAATCCGGGCGGTGATGCAAAACCGCAACATGGCGGCGTGCGTCGGCGTGCGAACGGACCGCATGAACATGATCACCTTCGCGTTCGGGTCCGGGTTGGCGGGACTGGCGGGCGCGTGCCTTTCGTTGATCGGGAACATCGGCCCGCAGCTTGGCCAATCCTACATCGTGGATTGTTTCATGATCGTCGTCCTGGGGGGCGTGGGCAACTTGGCGGGAACGGTCTGCGCCTCCTGGGGCGTCGGCACCACGGATCAAATGCTGCAACCGTTCATGGGCGCCGTGCTGGGCAAGATCACCGTGCTGGTCGCGATCATCCTGTTCCTGCAATGGCGGCCCGCGGGATTGTTCGTCACGCGGACCCGCGGTCTGGAAGGGTAGGAGGGCATTTATGATTTATGATTTACGATTTGTGAGTGGCTATGGGCAATTGGCGATTGGCGATTGGCGATTGGGTGATTGGCGAATCGGGGTGATGAACTTTGGAAAAAATCATAAATCATAAATCACAAATCCAATGCCCCTGCCCAAACGCGAACTACTCTGGCTGACGCTGCTGGCCTTGATCGGCCTGGTCGTCCTGCCTTGCCTGAACGCGTTCGTGCCCAAGGAAAGCGCTTTCCACGTCAGCAGCTTCGCCATTTCGTTGTATGGAAAATACCTGTGCTACGCCGTGGTGGCGCTGGGCGTCGGCATTCTCTGGGGTTACACCGGCCTCCTCAGCCTGGGGCAATGCCTGTTTTTCGCGCTCGGCGGTTATGCGATGGGCATGCACTTGATCCTCATGATCGGCGAGCGCGGCGTTTACAAGAGCCGGCTGCCGGACTACATGGTGTTTCTCGAATTCGACAAGCGTTTTCCGGAAACCGGCGGGTTGCCGCCCTGGTTCATTCCATTTCAGAACTTCACCTTCGCTGCGGGCGCCGTGATCTGGGTGCCTGCGCTGGTCGCGCTGGTCTTCGGCGTTCTCGCCTTTCGCGCGCGCATCAAAGGCGTCTATTTCTCGATCCTGACCCAGGCGCTCACTTACGCCGCGTGTCTGATGTTTTTTCGCAACGACTTCACGTTCGGCGGCAACAATGGATTCACCGATTTCAAAGATGTGCTCGGCCACGATCTCAATGCGCCCGGGACCAAACGCGCCTTGTATATCGCGTCGGGTCTGCTGCTCCTGGCGACGTATCTTCTGTGCCGCTGGATCACTTCCACCCGGTTCGGCAAAATCCAGCGCGCGATCCGGGACAGCGAGAATCGCGTGCTCTTTTCCGGTTACGCGACGGCGAATTTCAAGCTCTTCATCTTTGTGTTCGCCGCCATCATTTCAGGCGTCGCCGGCGCGCTTTACGTTCCGCAAGTCGGCATTATCAACCCCAGCGAAATGTCCCCCGACAAATCGTTGGAAGCGGTGGTCTGGGTCGCGGTGGGAGGGCGCAACTCGCTCGTGGGTCCGATTCTGGGCGCTCTGGGCGTGAACTGGCTCAAGAGCTACACCACCCATTCTTGGCCGGAATACTGGCTCTTCATTCTGGGCGGCTTGTTTGTGTTCGTCACGCTCTTCACGCCCAAAGGAATCGCCGGTCTGCCGGAACAATTCCGCGCCTTGAAGCAGCGCTGGTTGCCGCGTTCCTCTCCGGCATTGTCAGCGAAAACCGAGGCGCCCAACGGGCCGGTGGCCACGGAGGATCTCCCGTGAAACCCGAATTCATCCTCGCAATCGAAGGCGCCAACAAGACGTTCGATGGCTTTCAAGCCATCCGCGACCTGAATTTCTACATGGACCGCGGCGAGTTGCGCACCGTCATCGGCCCGAATGGCGCGGGCAAAACCACTTTGCTGGACCTGATCACGGGCCGGAGCAAGCCGGATTCCGGCAAAATCGAATTCGAGAAGGATACGGATCTGACGCGCCTTAACGAATACCAGATCAACCGGCTGGGCATTGGGCGCAAATTCCAGACGCCGTCCGTTTACACGGATCACACCGTTTTCGAGAACATTCTCCTTTCGCTCCAAGGCAACCGCGGCGTTTTCGCGGCGTTGTTCTCGCGCGTCACCTCGGCGCAGCGCGATCAAATTCAGGAGATTCTGAACACAGTCGGCCTCGCGGACAAAGCGGATTGGATCGCGGGGAACCTTGCGCACGGCCAGAAGCAGTGGCTCGAAATTGGCATGTTGCTCGCCCAGAACCCGAAGTTGCTGCTCGTGGACGAACCCACCGCCGGCATGACCGACGAAGAAACCGCGCGCACCGGCGAACTGCTCATGAGCCTGGTTCCCAAGCACAGCGTGGTCGTCATCGAGCACGACATGACGTTCGTCCGCCAAATCGCGCGCAAGGTCACGGTGCTCCACGAGGGCAGCGTTCTTTGTGAAGGCACCGTGGACCAGGTGCAAAGCGACGAACGCGTGGTTGAGGTATATCTGGGGAGGAAGAAGAAGGCGGAGGCCGCGTGAATTCGGTAATCAGTAATCAGTATTCAGCGGTCAGTTTTCAGTCCCCCGGGCTCCGTCATTGGCAATTGGCGATTGGCGATCATTCCTGGACGCGCCGCATCAATTGGCGAGCCGCCGCAACCGACTGCAGACTGCCACCGACCGCTGATTGAAAGACCAGAAAGCCAATAACCAATCCCCCATAGCCAACACCCGACCGCAAACCACTGAATACTAAACACTGATTACTGATTACTGAACAAAATGCTCTCCCTCACCAACCTCAGCGTCAGTTACGACGGCTCACGCATCTTGCGCAACGTCAGCCTGACCGTGCCGCCGGGCCAGGTCGTCTGCCTTATGGGCCGCAACGGCGTCGGCAAAACAACCACCCTCAAAGCCATCGCGGGCGTCGTTCAAACCGATTCCGGTTCCGTGAAGCTCGGCGACACCAAACTCGTCGGCCTGAAGCCGGAGCATCGCGCCCGCCACGGACTCGGCTACGTGCCGCAGGGACGCGACATCTTTCCGAACCTCACGGTCCGAGAAAACCTGCGCATCGGCGCTATTGCTCAAGGAAGGAAAATCAACGGAGAAATGGATCGCGTGCTCGAATTGTTTCCCGTCCTGAAAGAAATGCTCCAGCGCAAGGGCGGCGTGCTCAGCGGCGGCCAGCAGCAGCAGCTTGCGATTGGCCGCGCGTTGCTGACGAATCCGAAGGTGTTGCTCCTGGATGAACCGACCGAAGGCATCCAGCCCAACATTATCGATCACATCGGCGAGACAATTAAAAAGCTCCGTTCGAACGGCTTCGACCGCGGCGTCAAGGAAGCTCTCGGAGAAGCGATCGATAAAGTCCGCGCTGAAGGGAAAATGGGGATTCTCCTCGTCGAGCAATATCTTGATTTCTGCCTGGAGGTCGGCGACAGCTTCTACATCATGGACCGCGGTTCCATCGTCGCTAACGGTCCCGTTTCCGAACTCAATGACGACATCGTCAAGCAACACCTGACCGTATGAGGGATGGGTTAGCGCTTTTCGCTGTGCCCGGCGCCCGGGCACTTTCCCGCGAACCAGGTAGGGCGAGCCTGTCCTCAGCGAGCCGGTCTGAACGTATTTCAAGCGCGCGGAGCGGCTCGCCGAGACGGACTCGCCCTACCTTTTTCACGCGGTGTGAGCAGTCGTTTTCGAAACCATGGAGATCCTTACGACCGTGAGCCATGATCGCGCCGACCGACATCTACCGAGGCACGGCCGGGCACGCCGTGCTCGAAGTCACGCAGGTCGCCGGAGAAAGCGCCGTCACTTCCGCCTTCGCCACGAGTCCACTCAAACTCTTGACGCCTCGGACGCGGGGCCGAAGCGTCTGGGCCTTCGCAAGCAGTTTCGGCGGCGGCCTGGTTGCTGGCGACCAGACGCGCCTTGACCTGCGACTTGGAGCGAGCGCCCGATGCTTTGTCGGCACGCAAGCCTCGACAAAAATCTACCGCAATCCGAGCTGCCGCCCCTGCGGTCACGTAACCCAGGCTACGTTGGAAGCCGGATCGTTTTTGGTGTTTGCGCCCGACCCGGCGCAGCCGTTCGCTCATTCCACTTACAGCCAGCGCCAGGAGTTTCACCTTGGTCCTGACGCGGGTCTTGTGCTTGTGGACTGGTTTTGTTCTGGCCGCGTCGCGCGCGGCGAGCGCTGGGCGTTCCAGCGCTTTCAAAGCCGAAATGAAGTCTGGAGCATTCAAAAACGAACCTCTCGGGGAGTGCCAGAGCTTGTCCCTCACCTTGATCCTCCCCCGCTGAGGGAGGAAATCGTGTCCTCTGCGCTCGCAGAAACAGCGCCCATTGCCCCTCTCCCAGCGGGAGAGGGTTCGGGTGAGGGAGAAGCAACCGATTTCGATGCCGTTCAGAGAATTGAGAAGCGCGCCGCACAAACCATCCGACGCGGAAGACCCCTCTTCCTGGACTCATTGCTGCTCGACTCCGCCGAGGGCTCTCTCGAGAGCCGGCATCGCACGGGCCGTTTCAACTGCTTCGCGCTGTTGCTGGTTCTCGGCGCGCCCGTTCGTCGCATCGCGGCCCAAATACTGGAGAGCGTTTCCGGGCAACCCGTCCCTCGCGGTGGAACGGTGGTTTTCAGCGCCAGTCCCGCGCAGGACGGCGGCGTCTTCCGGGTCGCTGGAAATCGAGTCGAAGAAGTCGCACGCGAACTTCATCGCCACCTCCTTCCCGTCGCTGAACTCCTCGGCGATGATCCCTTCGCCAGAAAGTGGTGACAAAGCGCGAGAAGGTTAAATGGGTATGAGAGTTAAATAAGCTAAATTGGGCAAAAGGCCGCCGTGCATTTGGCTGGCGCAAACCGTTCAATCTCTTCCACTCATTTAACCACTTGACCCATTTAACGATTCAACCCATTACAAAATGCACTTATCCCCCCGCGAAATCGAAAAGTTGATGTTGCACAACGCCGGTTTTCTCGCACAGAAACGCCTCGCCCGCGGTCTGCGCCTGAACCATCCGGAAGCCGTTGCGCTGATCGCCGCCGTCTTGCTCGAATTCATCCGCGAAGGCAAACGCGTCGCCGAACTCATGAACCTGGGCCGGCAGTTGCTTGGCCGCAACCAGGTTATGTCCGGTGTGCCGGAAATGATTCACGAGGTGCAGGTGGAAGGCACGTTCCCGGACGGCACCAAACTCGTCACCGTGCATCACCCCATCGCAAGCGAACATGGCAATCTAGCGCTGGCCCTGCACGGCAGTTTTCTGCCTGTGCCGGATATGTCCAGATTCAAGGACGAACTTCCGCTTAACGAACCCACCCCGTCACCCCTCCCAGGAGGGGAAGCTGAAGCAGGCGCGACAATCGTGGCTCCCCTCCTGGGAGGGGCTGGGAGTGGGTGGGTTCGTAGGGAGGAAGTATTCGCCGTCCCCGGCGCTTGCGCTCCACTCGAAGGGGAAATCGAACTCAACGCCGGCCGCGCGACGGTCGAGTTGCCCGTGACAAATCTTGGCGATCGTCCCATTCAGGTCGGCAGCCATTACCATTTCATTGAGACGAACGCCTTTCTGGAGTTCGATCGCGCCAAAGCCTACGGCAAACGCCTCGATATCCCTGCCGGCACGGCCGTCCGATTCGAGCCCGGCGAAACCAAAACGGTGAAGCTCGTGGACATCGCCGGCGAAAAAATCATCCGCGGCGGAAACAATCTTGCCAGTGGCCAGATCTCAGAGGCAGGTCGAAAGGCCGCATTGGCACGGGCAAAACAGAAGGGATTCGCCACGACGAAATCATGAAATTGTCCACCGTCGGAGATTCAGATCAGATGGGGAGCGCACGCGCCGCGCGTGCTGGAGTCGGCGCCCTCGCCGACTCTATTCCATCGAACTGAACCATCCCATTCAGTGCAATGGTTTCAACGACGATCCGACTGGCGAGGCGCCAGTCGCCACACGCGAGGGCGCGTGTGCTCTCCAGTTCCAACAGAATCGTTCCGGCTTAAGTGCGCTCGATCAGATCTCACCGATTTAACGATTTAACCTTTTTTAACCCATTTAACGTCCCATGCCTCACAAAATGAAACGGCGGCATTACGCCGAAATGTTCGGCCCGACCACGGGCGACAAAGTCCGGTTGGGCGACACTTCCCTGGTTTTGGAAATTGAAAAGGACCACACCACTTATGGCGACGAATGCAAATTCGGAGGCGGCAAAGTCATTCGGGAAGGCATGGGCCAGGCCGCCGGCGTGGGTGACCAGGACGCGCTGGATTGCGTCATCACCAACGCGCTCGTCGTGGACCACACCGCCATCTACAAGGCCGACATCGGCATCAAGAACGGCTTGATTAGCGGCATCGGCAAAGCCGGCAACCCGGATGTCATGTCAGGCGTCACCCCTGGAATGATCGTCGGCGTCACTACTGAAGTCATCGCCGGCGAAGGGTTGATCCTCACCGCCGGAGGCCTGGATGCACACATTCACTTCATCTGCCCGCAGCAAGCGCATGAAGCCATCGCAGCCGGACTGACCACAATGGTCGGCGGCGGGACCGGGCCAGCCGTCGGCACGTGCGCGACGACGTGTACGCCCGGTTCGTTCAATCTCCGGATGATGCTGCAAGCCGTGGACGATTTGCCGCTCAATTTCGGGTTCACCGGCAAAGGCAACACCGCCTTGCCCGCCGGTCTCCCCGAACAAATCGAAGCCGGCGCCATCGGTCTGAAGTTGCACGAAGATTGGGGCACGACGCCGGCGGCAATCGATTGTTGCCTGGGCGTCGCGGACGAACACGACGTCCAGGTGACCATCCACACGGACACCTTGAACGAATCCACATTTGTCGAAGGCACGATTGCCGCCTTCAAGGGGCGCACCATCCATACGTATCATTCGGAGGGCGCAGGCGGCGGGCACGCGCCGGACATCATCCGCATCTGCGGCGAACCGAACGTGCTGCCCAGCTCCACCAACCCGACGCGCCCGTACACGGTGAACACTATCGACGAACATCTCGACATGCTGATGGTCTGTCATCACCTCGATCCGAACTTGCCCGAAGACGTCGCGTTCGCCGAGAGCCGCATCCGCGGCGAAACCATCGCTGCCGAGGACATCCTGCACGACCTGGGCGCGATCAGCATGATGAGCAGCGACAGCCAGGCCATGGGCCGAATCGGCGAGGTGATTACTCGCACCTGGCAGACGGCGGACAAGATGAAGCGTCAGCGCGGACGCTTGCCCGGCGAACGAGGCGAAAACGACAATCTCCGGGTCAAACGGTATCTCTCGAAATACACCATCAATCCGGCCATCGCCCACGGCATGAGCCACCTCATCGGCTCAATCGAAGTGGGTAAGTTGGCTGATCTGGTGTTGTGGAAGCCCGCGTTCTTCGGGGCCAAACCGGAGATGGTCATCAAGGGCGGCGTCATTGCCTGGTCGCAAATGGGCGATCCCAATGCGTCGATTCCGACGCCGCAGCCTGTTTTCATGCGCCCGATGTTCGGGAGCTTCGGCCGAGCCTCGGGGCCGTGTTCCATCGCTTTCGTCAGCCAGTCTTGCCTGAGCAAAGGAACCGCCCGAAGCTATGGCCTGACGAAGCGCATCGAAGCCGTCAAAGGCTGCCGCAAGATCGGCAAGAAAGATCTGAAATGGAACAACGCCACGCCGGAAATCGCCGTGGATCCGGAAACCTACGAAGTCCGCGCGGACGGCGAGCTGCTCGCGTGCGAACCGGCCAACGTGTTAGCGCTCGCGCAGAGGTATTTCCTCTTCTGACTTAGCCGTGTCTGTGCAATCGAAATTGGGGAGCACACGCGCCCTCGCGTGTATCGACCGGCGCCTCGCCGGTCGATACGTCGTTGGAACGGTTAGGTCCTGCAATGGCGGTTTCGGACGGAAGCCCGAGGTCGGCGAGGGCGCCGACCTCGGCACGCGAGGGCGCGTGCGCTCCCCATCGATTGAATCGTTTTGGTGTAGCAGCGAAGTATGGAGGCATTGACTCAACAATCCGCGATCGATCAACGCTTTCTCACGTCCGCATCGGGACGGAATGACTGGCTCGTGTGGCAACTGGCGGATTCGGCCTTTCCGACCGGCTCGTTTGCGCATTCCGCGGGACTGGAAGCGGCCTGGCAGCATGGCGAAGTGCGGAACCGTGTGGAGCTTGTCTCTTTTCTCGAAGCCAGTTTGCGCCAGCTCGGCCACAGTTCCCTGCCTTTCGTCGCCACGGCGCACGCCGAGCCGGAGCGGCTGGAGGAATTTGATGAACTGTGCGACGCGTTCACGACGAATCACGTCGCCAACCGCGCAAGCCGTCTGCAGGGCAAAGCCTTCTTCACTGCGGTCGAGCGGATCGTGAACGTAGGGCAGGCTTCCAGCCTGCCGGTTCTGGCGGCATCTTGCCGCCAGAACGACGGAACAAAGATGCCCACTCAGCCGGTTTCGAGGATGTCTGCCCTGCAGTCTCAAACGACTTCCAACGACCCTTCGCTCAATTGGGCAGGCTGGAAGCCTGCCCTACGTTACTTCCACTACGCCCCTGTATTTGGCGCCGTGACAAACCGGCTTGGCCTCAACCGCGAACTCGCCACGCGGCTTTTCTTCTTCAGCCACCTGCGCTCATTGCTCGCCGCAGCCGTGCGGCTGAACGTCGTCGGCCCCATGGACGCACAGGCGATCCAGCTTCAGCTTTCGTCCCACGCCGAAGCCATCCGCACGCAATGCGAGCGGCTTGCGCTCGATGATATTGCCCAGACTTCACCACTGCTCGATCTTTGGCAAGGAACGCAGGATCGACTTTATTCGCGACTCTTTCAAAGCTGACTAATTCCGTGTCACAGGACTAAAATGAAATCCACTCTACTGCTTCATTTCGGAGACCACCATGGCAAGGGCCATCCTCCCGAACACCCGGATCATCCCGGCCATTTTCATGAGCGGGACCTGCCGCTGGACCGCGATTTTCATCGGAGGGCGTTCACCGTTGGCGTCGGCGGCCCGGTCGGAAGCGGAAAAACCGCGCTCATGCTCCAACTCTGCCTCAAGCTGCGCGACCGCTTGAACATCGCCGCTGTGACCAACGACATCTTCACCAAGGAGGACGGCGAATTCCTGATTCGGCATCAAGCCCTGGACGCCCAGCGAATTCGCGCCGTTGAAACCGGCGGTTGTCCGCACACGGCCATTCGCGAGGACATCTCGGCCAACTTGCTGGCCTTGGAGGAACTGCATCAGAAGTTCCGTCCGGACGTCCTCCTGCTCGAATCCGGCGGCGATAACCTGGCGGCGTGCTTCAGCCGCGAACTCGCCGATTACACCATCTACGTGATCGACGTGGCGGGCGGGGACAAGATTCCGCGCAAAGGGGGGCCGGGCATCACGCAGTCCGACCTTCTCGTCATCAACAAGACGGATCTGGCCAGCGCCGTGGGCGCAGACCTGGGCGTGATGGAACGCGATTCCAAAAAGATGCGCGGCAGCGGGCCATTCGTGTTCGCGCAAGTGAAGCACGGTGTGGGACTGGACGAGATCGTTGGCCACGTCCTTCACGCCTGGCAACACGCCCACGGCGTGCCGCATTGAGAACGGCGGTTCGAGTTAAATAACAGGAGACAACGGAGGGAACGGAGAAAGAGTTTCGTGCCGGCACCGGACAGCCTTACAGTAAGAGCTGGACACTGCACCGTGTAGTTACTCGGTCTCAACGAGCGATCCAACAACCGTCTTGGCTTCCCATGAATCGCCGGCTCGGACCGTGGCCTTTAGGCCGCTTCAACGCCGAACTCCAGAGCGCGGCCGGAAGCAGCCTAAAGGCTGCGGTCCGCGCAGTGCTCGGTTCATGGGCCGTGTGCATGGTTGGGAACCGTGGGGGCTTCCCATGAATCCCCCGGCCCTTCGGCGCCCTTCGGGCCTTCGCCTCGAATGAAAACACACCATCGGCGCCGCTCAGGCCCGGGGATGCGCCTCGTCGTAGGCTTTCTTCAGGCGTTCGGTCGTCACGTGCGTATAGACCTGCGTCGTCACCAGGTGCGCATGACCGAGCAATTCCTGCACACTGCGCAAGTCCGCGCCGGCATCCAGCATATGCGTGGCGTAGCTGTGGCGGAGTTTGTGCGGCGTCAAACCCGGATCCAGTTTGGCAATCTCCAAATAACGCTTGAGGCGAAGCTGGACTAATCTCGGATACATTGGCTTCAACTTCTCCTCATCGGTCAGAAAGACCGGCACCGCCCCGATCGGCGGCACGGAAAGCTGCTTCCAGTAAAGCTGGATCGCGGTCAGCGCGGGTTTGCCAATCGGGATGACGCGCTCTTTCTTGCCTTTGCCGCGCACGCGAACGACTTGTCCGGCCCAATCGATGTCCTCGGCCCGCAGCCCGCACAGTTCGCTGACGCGCAGGCCGCACGAGTAAATCGTTTCCAGCAGCGCCACGTCGCGGAGAAACGGGGTCTCAGCGACGGGCTGATCCGAAGCTCGCTTCAACAGATCAAGTTCCAGGAGCGGCGCCTTGAGCAAATCCAGCATCTGCGACGCGGTCAGGAATCGGGGCAGCCGTTTTTCCAATTTCGGCAGCGCGATGTTTTTGATCGGCGAAGTCTCCGCCCCGCCGCGGCGCACCAGGAATTTGTAGAAGGAACGCAGCGCGGAGAATCGCAGTTGAATCGCGGCCCGGCTCAGGTTATTCCGGCCCAGGAATCGGAGGTAAGCTCGAAAATCATCGCGTTGGAGGCTCGGCCAGGACGGCGGCGCCTGGCGCTCTTCCTGGAACCACCGGCAGAATTCGGCCAGCGCCTGGCGATAATTCCGCTGCGTGTAAACCGACGCCGCTCGCTCCACGCTCAGGTGATCGAAGAACTGGCGGAGCGATTTGTCCGAATCCACGGGATCGGAATCGGGTCTGGCCATGCCGATCACCTTAACCTGGAGCAAGTGCGAAGTCGAATCGCGCTGTTGACGCTGATCGAAACGAAGGCGCCATGACCCCGTACTCCTTCACAGAGCCGGAACGATCCAGTTGGAACTCTGGGGAGCGCACGCGCCCTCGCGTGTTCCGACTGGCGCCTCGCCAGTCGGAAGGACCGCGTCAGATGGTCCCTTCGATGGTGACTTGCTCGATGGCACCATTGTGGTCGGCGAGGGCGCCGACCACAGCACGCGAGGGCGCGTGCGCTCCCCATCGGTCTGAATCATTCTGGCTGAGGGATTACTCATTTCCTGAGTTGCCGGAGGAGTCGTGATCTGAGTAATGCCATGCGCATGAAACGGAGCTGTCGGTTAGGCTTTACGCTGATCGAACTGTTGGTCGTGATCGCGATCATCGCTGTGCTGGCCAGTTTGCTTCTTTCGGCGCTTTCCCATGCCAAAGCGCGAGCCCGAGCAATGAGTCAGCACGCACGAATTCAAATAGACCGAAGCAGATTATGAAAAAGGCGATTCGGATTTTGTTCGTGGAGGATGTCGCGCGGGACGTGGACTTGATTCTGGCGGCGTTGCGCGGCGGCGGGCTGGCGTTTCGCTTCAAGCGCGTGCAAACCCGCCGGCGCTACGTTTATGAGAGCGAACATCACCCGCCGGATTTGATCCTTTCCGATTACGGAATCCCCGGCCTGGGCGGTTTCACGGCGCTGGCCATCGCCCGCAAGAAATGTCCCCGCGTGCCGGTCGTGCTCGTGTCCGATCAAATCGGCGTGGGCGCGATCATCGACACGTTAAGGAGCGGCGCGACCGGATGTGTTCTCAAGCGGCGGCTCGACGTGAACCTCCCGCATGTGGTGCGGCGGGCCTTGAGCGAGGCCGACGATAACACCACCGCGCCGAAGTCTCGGTGGCTCAACCGTGCTTCCGTGGTGTTTTGGAGGCCGACTCTCGAAATAGCCCTGGCAACCAAAACGGCGCTTACCAGATGTGCCATCTCGGATCGAAGCGGACCCCAATAAGCCCGATCAAGAAGCGTCAACAATTTCGACGTAGCCAGATGAGCCGCTGGCTTCGGAGCCAATCGCTCCAAGGACCGACGCCGTTTTCCATCTTATTTCTGCCGGCGGATCCGAGACCCCAGAGTTTCTGCGGGGAAGAGCTACCTCGTTTCCGGAAGGGCTGCCTCACCCAGCGCGCCTGACGCCGCAGAAAAGCGAGAGCCCGATTGAATGCCGCGCTGCCGCGCTGGGAGTTCAAAGTTTAAGGTTTCAAGTTCAAGGTCTGTGCCTGAAAGTTTGCCAGGAAAGCAAAAATCTGTTGGATTGTCGCGAAACACACGAGAGCAGGAGATTTGAGGCGGAAGGCCGGCTAGATGAATAGATCGTTCTCTCCAACCACATCGCTTTTCGTGTCGTTCGTGTGTTTCGTGGCTTCTACTGCCCAGGCTCCGCTGGTTTCGGTGGCTGCCGCCGAAGCCGCCTCCGAGTTGCTTTTCGAGGAAAACACCGGGGAACGATTCACATTCACCGAGAAGCTGCAGCGAAGATTACCATGAAATCGAAACTCGCCTTCTTCTGTATCTTGCTCGCCACTGGGGTCTGCTCGGAGGCAGCCACTGCCACCGCCTCCGTTCGCCGCCCGAACATCGTTGTCATCCTCGCGGACGACCAGGGCTGGGGCGATTTGAGCGTGAACGGCAATTCCAATCTGTCCACGCCGAACATCGATTCGCTCGCCAGGACCGGCGCGATCTTCGATCGATTCTATGTGTGTCCGGTGTGTTCGCCGACGCGCGCGGAATTCTTCACGGGCCGCTATCACCCGCGCGGCGGCGTGCGCGGCGTCTCGACCGGCGGCGAGCGCCTGGATCTCGACGAAAGGACCATCGGCGACACGTTCAAGGCCGCCGGTTACGCGACCGGCGCGTTTGGCAAATGGCACAACGGCACGCAATGGCCGTATCATCCCAACGCCCGCGGCTTCGACGAATACTACGGCTTCACCTCCGGTCATTGGGGCAGCTATTTCGATCCGCCCATGGACCACAACGGAAAGCCGGCGAAAGGCAAGGGCTACATCACGGACGACCTGACCGATCACGCGATCCAATTCATCGAGAAAAGCAAGGATCGCCCGTTCTTCTGTTATGTGCCTTACAACACGCCGCACTCGCCCATGCAGGTTCCCGATCGCTTCTACCAGAAATTCGCCAAGGCCGATTTGAAAAAGCGCAGCCACGACGCCGGCCAGGAAGATCTGGACTTCACGCGCGCCGCGCTTGCGATGTGCGAGAACATCGACTGGAACGTCGGCCGCATCTTGCAGCGCCTCGACGAACTGAAGCTGGCCGACCACACCATCGTGATTTATTTCAGCGATAACGGCCCGAACAGTTGGCGCTGGAACGGCGGCATGAAAGGCCGCAAAGGCTCGACCGACGAAGGCGGCGTGCGTTCACCGTTTCTCATTCGCTGGCCGGGCCGCATTCCGGCGGGAACGCGCGTGCCGCAAATTGCCGGGGCCATTGATCTCTTGCCGACGCTTGCGGACCTTGCGGGTATTTCGATGGCGAGCCAGAAGCCGCTCGACGGCATCAGCCTCACGCCGCTGCTATTGGGCAAACCAATCCCTGGTAAGGACGCGTTCCGCCGCGTCCCTGACTCTTCGCCCGGACCGGAGACAAAAGTCAGGGACGGAGTGAAATCCGTCCCTACCCAGATCGCGGAAGGAGCCAGTCACTTTTTTCACGAGCTTCCCGTGGTGGCAGCTCGAGCCGCGCGACGAACTGGCCGGAGAGAACACGTTGCTCCTCGCCGAGGCTGGCCGCCGCTACGTGGCGTATTTGCCGAAGAGCGGCTCGGCGAAATTCACGCTCGCTGCCGGAAACTATTGCGCTCGCTGATTCAATCCGCGCCTGGGCACCTGGCGTGATTTGCCGCCTGTGGCGCAGAGGACCGAAGGCGCATGGTTTTCTCCACACGCGCCCGATGCAGGTGATTGGGCGCTGTTGTTGGACGCGCGTTGACTCATGGGAAAAGCTTACCGAAGGGGATCTGAGTTTTGGTTCGGCTGACTCATCATAGTGTGGACTGTTTTCGGACCTGGCGGAACAGAGCTTTGAGCTGCTCTTCCAGCGTGGTTTTC
>VHCZ01000007.1 GCA_016871535.1 Verrucomicrobiota bacterium | reverse complement strand
ACTGCCGCCCTTCGGGTTGCGCCGAATTTTGCCTGGGGCTGCGTTGCTCCTCGGTCACAGCCCCACTGGCGGGGGATGCTCGCTCGTCGCGCCTTGCCCCAGGCCAAATTGGGCGCAACGAACGTGAGCGTATTTACGAAACGGACCACTTAGGCAACTAAACCTCAGGCCTGCTGCGTAATACGCGGCATCAGGGCGAAAGGTTTCAAATCATTTGTGCGTGCAAATCAGATCGGCATTGGCATCGATGCCCCAGCGTTTGGCCACGAGTTCATGATCATGCGTGAGACCCCAACGATCGGGCTGCGGCTCGCCCACGTGGGCAAGGTTCGCGCCCTTCAATTCCATGCATCCCTTGTTGTCGCCGATCCTGCCGATGAATTCACATTCGTCTGGGCTCAAGTTGACCTCCGGCAACGACGCCAATTCATCAACTTTGGCCTCGATTGGTTTGGTGTTTGCACCAGCTTCCTGAATCAGAGTTGGGATGACGCTCCTCACGCCAGGTTGCGACAGGTTCCAAAGGCAAGCGAGTTGAAGCATGGTGGCCTTGCGCTTCGCCGCAACTTCACGCATTTGATCCATCTTCTCGCAGCCAGCTTCAACCCAGCCCGCCGGACGGAACGCCCGATGATCCTGTTGGCCGAATTTGTGTCCCGGCTTCACGTCGTCGTGAAATAGTCCGCCGTAATCGACCACCCGCGTGATGAGGTTCACTCCGTGCTTCACGGCCGCGGGAAGCACCAAGTGGCCGGGCCAGGGTTCGAGCGGATTCAGAATGATCATCGCCCAATCGAGCAACGGACCGAAGCGCTCGAAGCACAGAAGAACGTCGAGCGTAAATCCATTGGCCGGGCCCGGCGCGACGCCAAGGCGGTCCGTCAGGCTGTCGTCCTTGAGCTTATTCAGGGCGTCCCACACTTTGTCACTGGTGTAGCCGGTGAAATCCGGGTTGTGCAGCAACAGCAGATCGAAACGGTCCGCGTGGCAGCGGGCGAGAGATTTCTCCGCCGCCATCCGCAGGTAGTCGGAGTAGTCACCAGCCTTGTGGGTCGCCGTGAAACGCGGGTAACCCTTCGCGCCGGCGCGTGCGCCTTTGTAAAAATCATGGCCGATCGCGCCGACCAAGCAATACGAGTCGCGCGGGAGGCCAGCCAGCGCCCGGCCGAGCATTTCATCCGCCGCGCCCGCGCCATAGACATCCGCCGTCATGAACGTGCGGACACCTCGCTGGTAGGCATACTGGATCAGGTTGACGAAGCGCTCTTCGGACAGCGGTTCGCCGAAATGCATGTACCGTCCGCCGCTCCAGGTCCCAAAAGCTGTTTGAGTAACGTCCATAAGATGCCTCCCAATGAAAAGGCAGAAGCCACCTGGACGCAACGCCCGTTTTGCCAGGCGTATGATCTGTCACGATCTGTTCGATCCGTTAACGAATCACGGCAGCGACTGTTTGATGGGGGGGCTCACCTTCGGGCGTTGAGCGCTAATTGCAGGCGCAACATTGGCAAAGAGGTTAGGGTCCGCGAAAAAATAACTTGGCCGTTTGGCGGGAGACCCGCCTGGCCTTGGCAGAGACGCGAGGCAAATGTGTCAATAGTCATCTCTGACCCCTATACGCGTACGCCGAAATTATCCAAGTCAAGGGCCGCAGCTATCGGCTCCGTCACGGCGGACGATCCTCCGAGGACCAGGACGATTCCGATCTCGGCGGGCCGAGCCCCAAGTCCTGATCCTGGATGAAGTGGGCTACCAACCCCACCTCCCTGCCGAGGGACCAGCGTGCTGAGAGTACAAGCACGCGCGATGGCTTATTTTGGGTACGACCTCGGAACGGTCGTAGGAGAACCCAGCCGCCGGGATTTGTCGAGTCCAAAGCCGCCGCGATTCAGTGCGCGGAGCGCGCGGCGAGCGGGGGGCGCCACCGCCCAATCCTTTGCTTTGGAAATCTTCAACCCGCCGCGGCGTTTGGTTCACACCTTGCACCCCGCCCGGGACTCCCGGAAGAAAACGGAATTTCAAACCGCCGGTTTTCCACCACTTTCACGCCGCCGCTGACAAGCGTCAGCGCCCAGCGCTTCTCGAAGCTTTTTCGGGTGTCAAGCCGGTGGCCGGCTCGTGGAGAAACCGCGTTTCCGCGTGCTCATCGTCCCAGGAAATCACCGGCCGGCCTCCACCCCGTTTTTCCGCCTGGGCGCGATGCCGCTGGTTCGACAGAAAGTGGCTCAAGGTCGCGAGGAGAAAGGAGCGGAATTTTCCCTTCGAGCGATCCACGTGACTCAGGAAATTTCGCGCCAAATGGTCGGCGAAGAATTGTTGCGTCAGATCTTGCGCATCATGGAGGTCATAGCCTCGGCGACGGACGTACGCGTAGATGGCGTACCAATAAGTGCGGCAGAGCGCTTCCAGAGCATCGGCTGTTTCCGGCGAAGGACTTTGGCCGGCCGCCAATACGACGCTCCAATGAGTCGTGGCAAATAGGTGAGCATTGGACTGGCGCGCGGA
This sequence comes from Verrucomicrobiota bacterium, assembly GCA_016871535.1. Classification (NCBI taxonomy): domain Bacteria; kingdom Pseudomonadati; phylum Verrucomicrobiota; species Verrucomicrobiota bacterium. The sequence continues at coordinate 59,046 of VHCZ01000007.1, read as the reverse complement.
GCGTTCGGAAGAACAGGATGCCATAGCGCTGTCTCGAAAGGGTCCGGATTGGACCGCAGGCTATCGGTTCGGTATCGGCGTGTCAAACGGAGCTTTCGCAGGTTTCGCGGGTTTTCGCGGGTACGATCTGTGCGATCTCTTGCGCGCGCCATGCCATCTGCGGTTCAGTGATGATCAGCCAACTGCCAAAGCCAAAACCGTCCTCCCTAAACAATCGGAGGCCGGCCCCGCCTCGGTGTGGACGGAATCGCCAGCCCTGCATGAAATGCCAGCGCACCTCCACCGAGTTCTTCTTGACCCGGCTCGATCAAGGACGTCGAGGTCCGAGAGAGTATCAACGCGGTGCTATTCCGGTGGGCATGGGGTAAAGCCACAGGGAAGGCTTCCATGAACTTCGAGCCCTGTGCGCGGACCATGAACCGACCACGATCGATTCAGACCCGCGCGCTCGACTTCGCACTCGATCCACTTATCATTCACCCATGCCGAAGCTAACACCGCCTCAGATCAAGATCGCGCTCCGCACCGTCCGACAATGGAAAAAGCGCGGAAAAACAATCTCGCGAACCTACCAGTTCAAAGATTTCCCCGCGGCGATCAAATTCGTGAATGCCGTCGCGCGAAGCGCTGAGAAAGCCTGGCATCACCCCGACATCAACATTCGCTGGAGCAAAGTGACCCTGACGCTCACTACGCATGACGCGGGCGGATTGACCGACAAAGACTTCACTCTCGCGGAGAAGTTTGACCTCGTTGGGTGACCTGACGCTCCGTGACCGACCTCAAGAATCTCTTCCGGCAGCACTTCGGCTCCTGGCCCGTCCATAGCGTCCAGGCGCCAGGCCGTTTGGAGTTGTTGGGCAATCACACGGATTACAACCAAGGATTGGTGATGTCGCTGGCCGTCGATAAGCACCTCCAGATGGCCTCCGCGCCGCGCAACGACGGCCAGATCGAGCTGGTGTCATCCGCGTTTCCGGAGAAAGAACGATTTGCCTGTGACGGTCTGGAAAAAGGCGATTCGGCCCCGTGGGCGAATTACGTCAAAGGGGTCTTGCTGCAACTGCGCAAGCGCAAGGTGAATTTCACCGGGTTCAACGCCGCGATTCACAGCACGATTCCGCTCGGCGCCGGCATGAGCAGTTCGGCCGCGCTGGAAATCGCGACCACGCTGTCGATTCGGCGTCTCTTCCCGTTTACTCTGAATCCGAGCGGACTGGCCGTGCCGCCGAAACGCAATTCTCGAGGAGAACTCCCGCCGCTCGCGAAGGCGGAAATGCTGGCTCTGGCCGGCGTGTGCCGCAACGCTGAGAGCGAGTTCGTGGGCGTAAATTGCGGATCGCTCGACCAGATTTCCTGTTTGTTCGGCAAGGAGGGGCACCTGGTGGAAATCGATTGCCAGCACTTGACCGTGGAGCACTTGCCGATGCCGCCGGGCGTCGCGGTGATCGTCTGTGATTCGGGAGTGAAACACGCCCTGAGCGACGGTGCTTACAACGCGTTGCGCCGCGAATGCGAATCGGCCGCGCGCGGTCTGGGCGCTGCCTCGCTTCGCGCGGTCAATGCCGCCCGACTGGAGGCCAACAAATCCAAATTAACGGAGCGCGAATACCAGTGCGCCTATCATATCGTGGGAGAGAACCGCCGCGTCGTTTGTGCCGGGCGCGCCCTTCGGGAAGGCGACCTGACTCAACTGGGGCAACTGTTGTTCGAGAGCCACGCCAGTTCGCGCGATTTTTTCAAAAACAGTTGTCCGGAATTGGATTTGTTGGTCGATCTCGCGCGGGTTCAACCGGGCTGTCTCGGCGCACGGCTGACCGGCGGAGGTTTCGGCGGCGCGACCATCAACTTTGTAAAGGAATCCGAAGCGCAAAGATTCTGCCGGGAGATCGCGAAAGAGTTCGAGGAGCGCACGGGAAGCCAGTTGTCGCCCCTGCGCTGCCGCAGCGTGGATGGCGCGAACTGAAATCGTCGCTGAAACTTGAACAGGATTACCCTTGCCCGAAAATCGCGAGTCGCTTTTCATAAGCCATGCGTTCACTGGCTCTCGCAACAGTAATCACTTCCAGATAGCAGGTGTGCATGCACGCACTGAAGACGCGGCGAACCCTGCGCAACCTCGAACCGTGACGAGCGGGCATCATGACTCAGCATAACATCGCGATGCTGGAGCGCGTTGGAGATTCCTTCAAGAGCCCAACCCAAAAAGTACGAGTGATCTCCGAACAATGGGCGCGGGAAAACCTCTATTACCCAAGCTGCCCTTCCGACAAACTAGTGGCTACTCCGACAAACACCAAGGCGATCGACTTTTACTGTCCAGGTTGCACTCTGTTGTTTCAACTGAAGAGCAAAGCTTCGCCAATTCGAGGGAGCATTCCGGACGCTGGCTATGCTGCTATGATCGACTCTATTAAATCAGGCCGAGTTCCGAACCTTTTTATACTTCACTAAGATTCAGAAACGTGGACTGCAAAGAACCTATTGCTTGTGCCGCACTATGCGTTCTCCGTTTCGGCAATCCTGAAACGGAAGCCGTTGGCCGCGACTGCAAGGCGGGCTGGATGGATTGGATGCAACATCCAGTTGGAGAACATTCCTCCGGCAGCCAGGATTCCAGTAATAATTGAGGGAGCGTTCCTGGAGAAGTCCATGGTCCGAGATAGCTACAGTCGGTTGAAATCACTGCAGACCTTGTCGACTACTCAGCGTGGATGGACTCTTGATGTGCTGCGTCTTATTCAAGTGCGTGAGTGGACAGGCTTCTCAACAAAGCAGGCATACTCACTGGAAAGCGAACTGAGAACTCTTTATCCGACGAACAGCCACATTAAGGAGAAGATACGTCAACAACTTCAAGTTTTGCGAAACCAAGGAGTTCTGGAACACGTCCAGCGAGGCGTATGGAGACTCGCCACACACTTCCAGGCAGGCTACGCACCAGTGGCGACTTGAGCGTCGCCCTGCGGATTAATCACGCCATCTTCCGCAATTCCATCCACATCGCGGCGCGGAAGGTTTTCTGCGGTTCCAGGAGAATCAGCTCGCGGTCTTTGGCCCGCGTGAACACATTCGGCAGCGAGGTCCACGGCTCGATGCAGTAGAACGGTTCCTCCGGCGTCTTGGCCCAGAGCGCGACGAAGCGGTGCTGCGGCGCGTCTTCGAAATTCAGAATGACTTCCAGTTCGCTGCCGGGATCCACCAGGACCAATTCGGATTTCTTCAATCCGGCCAGGAAAAGCGTGTCCGCCACGTCTTCCTGCACGCTCCAGTTCTGCGCCAGGAAGGGCTTCGCCGTAAAGGACGCGCCGCGGTCGTGCATCGTCATCCGTTTGGCTTCGGGAATTTCCACGAAACAATCCGCGCGCTCGCTTTTCGGCGTGAGCGGCACGGCGAAGTACGGATGAAAACCGGTCGCAAACGGCATCGCGTCCGGCGACCGATTCTCGACCACTTGCTCCCAGTGCAACCGTCCATTCGCCAGGCGGTAGGTGAGGCGATGACAGAAGGCGAAGGGATAATCTTTCCGCGTCGTTTCATTGGCGGTCAGTTCCAGGCTCACGGCAGCCGCGTCCTGGCGAACCACGGTCCACCTGGATCTCCGTCCGAACCCGTGCTGGGGCATGGGATACACCTGGCCGTTCCACTCGTAGTGATGGTCCTTGCCCGAGGCATGGTTGAAACTGACGAGCGGAAACAAGATCGGGTTGCCCGCGTACATCTCGCGCGGATAGCGGTCGATCACGGCTTGCGAGCAATGCAGTGCTTCGACCAGGCCGTGTCCTGGCATGGGGCGCGCATAACGCAGCAGCCAGCCGCCGAGTTGCGGAGCGATGGCGGCCAGGCTGCCATCGGTATCAGTCAACGTCACAAGAGTGTAATCAGGCATAAACTAAAGGCAGGCGAACGGAGGGCGAGGCTCGTGTCCCAAAGAGTGATATTTAACCATCAACGATCACGTCGCCAATCTAAGCAACTCCCTGCCGCCTGTCCATGCGATATCGGGGCCACAGCGTCAGTTGTCTCGGCGCCATCACTTGCAGAGCCAAAGCAACCGTGAAACGGCGACGGCGCTGCTGCATCCCTTTGGGCGAAACCATCACCGGCGGCCAATCGATCACGCCCCTGGACGGACAACCTCGAGGCCCGCCTCGGTTGCCGCAGTGGCTTGTCGCTCAATGAGGAGTTCATTCTCCGCCTGCAACCTCTTTTCCGTCTCCGGCCAGCGCTGGCGCAAGTCCCGGATCGTAATGGTTTTCATGGGCGAAGAGTAACATGGGTCACACAGGGGTCAATAATGGCGCGATGTGCGGCCACTTGATTACGTTCCGTTTCCTGATTCAATCGCGGCAGATGAAGATCCTGGTCATTGGGTCCGGAGGGCGCGAGCATGCGTTGGTTTGGAAACTGGCGCAGTCGCCGCGCGTCTCCGCGATGTGGTGCGCTCCGGGCAGCGCCGGCATCGCAGACGAACACCTGTCCAAAAATCAATCGCCGGTCGAGTGCGTGGCCGTTGGCGCGGAGGATTTGCCGAAACTGCTGGCGCTCGCGCAGGACAAAAAAGCGGACCTGACGGTCGTCGGGCCCGACAATCCGCTGGCGCTGGGGATCGTGGATTTGTTTCAGAACCACGGTTTGCGCATTTGGGGGCCGAACCAAAAGGCCGCGCGGTTCGAGTCGTCGAAGGTGTTCGCGCAACAATTCATGGAACGGCACGGCATTCCTTCGGCCAGAGCCGGAACCTTCGCGGAGCCGAAGACAGCCAGGGAATTCGCGGCGAAGCTGAGCGGCCGTTGCGCGGTCAAAGCGGACGGACTGGCGCTGGGGAAAGGCGTGCTCATTTGCCAAAGTGTTGCCGAAGCCGAACGGGCCATCGACGAAATCATGGTGAGCAAGGCGTTCGGCGCGGCCGGTTCGCAAGTCGTCATCCAGGAGTTTTTGGAAGGCACGGAGATTTCTCTCCACGTCCTTTGCGATGGGACCACGGCGAGAGTGTTCCCCACTTCGCAGGATCACAAGCGCGCGCTCGAGGGCGACCAGGGACTGAACACGGGCGGGATGGGCGCTTACTCCCCGGCGCCGTTCCTGAGTTCAACTCAGTGCGATGAGGCAGCGCGAAAAATCGTGGAGCCGTGGCTGCGGGGTTGCGCGGCGGAGGGAATCGATTTCCGCGGCATTCTTTATCCGGGCGTGATGCTGACCAAAGAAGGGCCAAAGGTTCTGGAATTCAACGCGCGTTTTGGCGATCCGGAGACGCAAGTTTATCTGACCCGATTGGAAAACGATTTGGTCGATTTGCTGGAAGCCAGCATTGACGGCACGCTCGCGAAGCACACCTTGCGCTGGAAGACGGACGCCGCCGTCTGCGTGGTCATGGCTTCCGGCGGTTATCCCGGCAGCTACGCCAAAGGCAAAGCGATCCGGGGATTGGCCGAGGCGGCCAGCCTGCCGAATACGAAAGTCTTTCATGCGGGCACAGTCCGGCAAGGCGACACGACCGTAACGAGCGGTGGGCGCGTGCTCGGTGTGACGGCCTGGGGGCCGAGTTTGGAAGTCGCGCAGAGGAATGCCTACGCGGCGGTGGAGAAAATACAGTTCGACGGCGCGCATTTCCGCCGCGATATTGCGGCCAAGGCGCTGCGATGAACGATTATGATTAGGATTACGAGCAGGAAAGTGCTGCCTCGGCCCGCGGCTCCAGGGCCAGTGCATGGCGGCTGTTGTGGGAGCTTCCGCCTGCTGTCCGTCCCCACGAACTCGGTAGGGACGGATTCCACTCCGTCCCTGATTTCGGCAAGGTGGAGGAGAATATCAGGGACGCGGTGGAACGCGTCCTTACCGGATTCACGGCGGCAAGGCGCGAATTCCAATTGGGGAATTCTCACTCTGATTCTTGGTTTGCTTCTCGCCCTGGCGGAGTCGGGAAATGCGGGCGAGCGGGCGGCGGGCGCCCAGGAGCTTCCTCAATTCCAGGAAGTTTACAGCCTGATCGGCTCCAATTTGAGCGGAGTCACCGAGACCGAACTGAATCGCGCGGCGGTGTTGGGCCTCGTGCATCAGCTTCGAACTCAAGTCATCTTGCTGACCAACGCGCCCGACGCGCGTCCGTCATCGGGAGACGATTCCCTGACCAAGACCGCAGTTTTCGATGGCGCTTACGCCTACGCGCGTCTCGGAGGAGTCCGCCAGGGAACGGCCCAGGCTTTTTTGAAGGCCTTCGGGCAACTGCAATCGAGCAACAAACTCAGCGGACTGGTTCTCGATCTTCGATTTGCCGCCGGAGACGATTACACGGAATCTGCAAAGCTGGCCGACCTCTTCATGAGCAATGAACAGCCTCTGCTCAAGTGGGGCGACACGGCTTTGCGTTCCACGGACAAAACGAACGCGATTTCCTTGCCGTTGATCCTGCTCGTGAATCCGGCCACGGCTGGCGCTGCGGAAGCGTTCGTCGCGGCGTTGCGGTCGGCGGGGACCGGACTGGTCGTGGGCGGTCCGACGGCGGGGCACACCCACGCCTTCAGACAGTTTCCCCTCAGCCAGGGTCACAAGATCGGCATTGCGGCGGGGCGGATCGAGGCTGGAAAGGGGAAACTCCTCTCCGAAGAGGGCATCGCGCCGGACATTCTCGTGAAAGTCCGTCTCGAATCGGAGAAATCATATTTGGACAATCCCTTCAACGCTTTGGCAACAGGAGGTGCCTCGCGGCCGAGGCGGGACGAATCGAGCCTCATTCGTGAAAGGCAAGGGGAGCCTGAAGGCGAGAATGCGCTCGCCTCCCCAAACGAGCCGCCCCCCGCATCGATCATCCAGGATCCGGCTTTGGCGCGCGCGCTGGACGTGTTGAAAGGCCTGGCGATGGCGAAGGCTCCGCGTCGCTGAGTGCCTGCTGGACTTTCTTCACCGCACCTTTGGCGTCCTGGCGTATCCCCTCAGTTAACGACGGTGGGGCGACGCTCCTGCAGAGCCGTTCTTCGATGGCATTGGCTCGGCGGGAGTCTCGCCCCACCCTCAACTGAGAAGCTGTGAAAAAATTGGAAATTGCCAAAACTCACTGATGTAACTGCTTGATAGCCAAAACGAGTTTTTTGTGTGCTGGAGAATTTTTCAATTTTTTCACAGCTCCTGAGGGCATACAGGGCATAGGTCCTGGCGGATTTCGCCGTTGACGATTTGGGCGGTGCGCCCCACTTTTGATGGGACGTTCGGAGCATGAAGACCATTCTGTTCGTTTGTACCGGCAACGTTTGCCGCAGCCCGATGGCCGAAGGCCTCTTCCGTCACGCCATGAAAGGCAGTGGTGACTATCGGGTTGTGTCGGCCGGGGTCGGCGCTGTCGATGGTCAACCGCCGAGTCCCAACGCCGTCCGGGCTTTGCGGGAACTGGGGATTGACATCTCCCGCCAACGCAGCCGGTCCCTGACTGCCGAGTTGGTGCAGGAAGCCGACTACATTTTCGGCATGACGCACGGCCACGTGGACGCGGTGATCATGCTCTATCCGCAAGCGGCCGAAAAAACGTTCGTGCTCCGGGAATTTGACGAGACCCTCGACGTGTTCGAGAAGGACATCTCGGACCCCATTGGCGGCTCCTACGAGGTGTATTTGAGCTGCCGGGACCAGATCGAACAAGGCATCGCCTCAATGCTTAAATTCATGGAACAAACTACCTCTCTTTCGCCCGCCAGCCATGAATCGAACCCGACGCTTAGACTGAGCATCGGTTCTGACCACGCGGGTTTCACGCTCAAGGAAACGCTCAAGGAACATCTCCTCAAGAAGGGAATCGAGGTCATCGACGTCGGCACGCACTCCGCCGAATCGACGGATTACCCGGACTACGCCCAGGCGGTCGCCCAGCGGGTGGCGGACGCGCAAAGCCACCTCGGCTTGCTCGTTTGCTCCACAGGTGTGGGGATGAGCATCACCGCGAACAAAGTGCCCGGAGTCCGGGCGGCTCTGGCGTTCAATGAGGAAATGGGCACGCTGGCCCGGCAACATAACAATGCGAACGTCTTGTGCCTGGGGCAGAAGGTGACGCCTCCGGAAGAAGCCAAGAAGACCCTCGATGCTTTCCTCAACGCTCACTTCGAAGGCGGGCGGCACGAGCGCCGCGTGCAAAAGATGGAAACGCTCTCCAAGGTCCGCAGCGCGAAATTGAAGCATGTCGATCCGGAAATCGCCGAGGCCATTTACCTGGAGAAGTTGCGCGAACAGGAGAACATCGAATTGATCGCGAGCGAAAACTTCACCAGCCCGGCAGTTCTGGAAGCCCAGGGTTCGGTCTTGACCAACAAATACGCCGAAGGTTACCCGCGCAAACGCTGGTACGGCGGTTGCGAGTACGTCGATGACGTCGAGCAACTCGCCATCGACCGCGCCAAATCGCTCTTCGGCGCCGAACACGCCAATGTGCAGCCGCATTCGGGCAGCAGCGCGAACATGGGGGTGTATTTCGCGTTCCTCAAGCCGGGCGACAAATTGCTCACCATGGACCTGAGCCACGGCGGACATCTCACCCACGGCAATCGGGCGAACTTTTCCGGGAAGTTCTTCGAGGTCATCCATTATGGCGTGCGCAAGGACGACGAACGAATTGATTACGACCAGCTCGCTCAACTCGCCCGCGAACATCGGCCTCGGATGATCACCGTGGGCGCCAGCGCTTACCCGCGCCAGATCGATTTTGCGCGCATGGGTGAAATCTCGCGCGAGATCGGCGCGTATCTTCTCGCGGATATCGCGCATATTGCCGGGCTGATCGCCGCCGGGCTGCACCCGAGTCCCGTTCCGCACGCCGACTTCGTGACCACGACGACCCACAAGACGCTCCGGGGCCCGCGAGGCGGTTTGATTCTCTGCAAGGAGAAGTACGCCCGCGAGATCGACTCGCAGGTTTTTCCGGGCATCCAGGGCGGACCGCTCATGCACGTGATCGCGGCTAAAGCGGTGTGCCTTCAGGAAGCGCTGATGCCGGGCTTCCGGCTTTATCAGGAACAAATCCTCAAGAACGCCCAGGCGCTGGCCGACGCGATGCAGCGAAACGGATTCCGTCTCGTGAGCGGAGGCACGGACAATCATCTGATGCTGGCCGACGTCGGCGCCCGGGGCCTCACCGGCAAAGAGTGCCAGATGGCTTTGGATGAGGCGGGAATCACGGTGAACAAGAACACCATCCCCTTCGAGACCCGCTCGCCGTTCCAGGCCAGCGGCGTTCGCCTTGGCTCTCCGGCCGTCACCACGCGAGGCATGCGCGAAGCGGAAATGGCCGCCATCGGCGACATGATCAGTGAAGTTCTCCTCGACATCAAAAGCCTTGACGTGGCCCGCAAGGTGCGCGAACGTGTCCGCGAATTGACCGCAAGATTCCCCTTGCCCTATTGATTAATCGTTGCGGCCGACCTCCGGAAGCAACCCCGGCCATAACTGCCCTAGATCAAAGAATCTTGCTTTGAGATCTTAAACCATCGTTCCAACGTCCGTTGTTATTCCAGTTCCCTTTGTTGGAACCCAATCAGAATTGAGTAATATGTCAAAGACTGCCACGAAGAAACCCGCCCGGCCCAGGGGCGGTGCCAAATCGAAGCTCAAAGCTCCCGAGACGCCCGGAAATGGCGAGGGTGCGGTCGATCTGGCTTCGCCGCAATTGGAAGAAGCTCCGCCACCTTACCCCGCAGAACCGGCGGTGGAATCGATAACGTCGGAACCCAAAGAGCCTGCCGCCGCCGCGCCCGTAGCCCAAGAGACACCCGCGCCGCCGAAGAAACGTCCCGCGCCCGAAAAGAAACCCACGGGCCCGACGATCAACATTGCGCAGCTCCAGGCGATGTCCATGGTGGACCTCAATAACATCGCCAAAGAAATGGGGATCGAGAACTTCGGCACGATGAAGAAGCACGAAGTGATCTTCCAGATTCTTCAGAAGAACGCCGAACGGAGCGGCATTCTCTTTGCCGAAGGCGTGCTGGAGATTTTGCCGGAAGGCTTCGGGTTCCTGCGCTCGCAAAGCTTCAACTACTTGCCTTGCCCGGAGGACATCTATGTTTCGCCGTCGCAGATCCGGCGTTTCGACCTGCAGACCGGAGATTTGGTTGCAGGACAAATCCGGCCTCCGAAAGAAAAGGAACGATTCTTCGCTTTGCTCAAAGTGGAAGCCGTGGCGAACGAAGAGCCGGACAAAGCCAAAGACAAAACTCATTTCGACAATCTCACGCCGCTTTTCCCGAACAAGCGTTTCCTGCTGGAGACGCGCTCGGATGAACTCTCCACGCGCGTGCTGGATTTGGTCTGCCCGATAGGCAAAGGCACGCGCGGTCTGATTGTCGCTCCGCCGCGCACCGGCAAGACCGTGCTGCTGCAAAACGTGGCCAACGCCATCATCAAGAACAACCCCGAAGTTTACCTGTTCATTCTGCTGATCGACGAGCGGCCCGAGGAAGTCACGGACATGGAACGGACTTGCCGGCCCGCCGAAGTGATCAGTTCGACTTTCGATGAACCGCCGGAACGCCACGTGCAGGTCGCGGAAATGGTCATCGAAAAAGCCCGGCGCATGGTCGAGCACAAGAAAGACGTCGTGATCCTCCTCGACTCGATCACGCGTCTGGCCCGCGCTTACAACACGATCCAGCCGCACTCCGGCAAAATCCTGTCGGGCGGCGTCGATGCAAACGCCCTGCACAAGCCCAAGCGTTTCTTTGGAGCCGCGCGAAATATCGAGGAAGACGGCTCGCTGACCATCATGGCCACGGCGCTCGTCGATACCGGGTCGCGCATGGATGAAGTCATCTTCGAAGAATTCAAAGGCACGGGGAACATGGAAGTCCACCTGGACCGCCATCTGGTGGACCGCCGCATCTTCCCGTCCATCAACATCGAGTTGTCCGGCACGCGCAAAGAAGAATTGCTCTACCACCCGGACGAATACACGCGGGTGGTCGTGCTGCGCCGCGCGCTGACCGGCGTGCCGCCAGTGGAAGCGATGGAGTTGCTGCTCAACAAGCTCAAGAAGACGCGCAGCAACATCGAGTTCTTGCTTTCGATCGGGGCGGCATAGTCTGGACTTAACCAATATGAGCCTGACGGTAGGGCGAGCCTGTCCCAGCGAGCCGAGTCGGACGTGTTCCAGGCACCGGCGAGCGGCTCACCGGGACCGACTCGGCCTACCGGGTTCACGGGGCGTGAGCATGGTGTGCTCGGCGAACTGACCACTCAATTGCTTCAAGGCCAGGCGCTCGCGGACGATCAAGTCCGCTTGGCCATCGCGCAGCTCATCGAGGAACAGATTCCCGCTGAAGCCAAAGCCGAATTCCTTGCGGCCCTGGCGCGCAAAGGGGAAACTACCAACGAAATTGCCGCTTTTGCGCGCGAACTCCGGGACCGCGCCATTCAGCCACCTCTCGATCCCGAAACTCGGCAGCGGGAAATCCTCGACGTTTGCGGAACGGGCGGCGATCGCCTCAACACGTTCAACATCTCCACGACCGTGGCTTTGGTTGTGTCGGCCGCCGGAGTTGCCGTCGCCAAACATGGCAACCGCGCGATCACGTCAAAATCCGGAAGCGCCGACGTGCTTGAGGAATTGGGGATTCCGATCGACCTGACGCCGGAGCAAGCCGCGACTTCGTTGCGCGAACACAACTTCGCGTTTTTCTTCGCGCCCAAATACCACCCGGCTTTCAAACACATCGGTCCCGCCCGGAAATTGTGCGCGGAACGCGGGCAGCGCACGATCTTCAACTTCCTGGGTCCGCTGCTGAATCCCGCGCGCCCTTCCGCGCAGCTCATCGGCGTTCCGCAGCCCGAGCTTTGCGAACCGATGGCGCGCGTGTTGCAATCCCTTGGCGTGCGCCGAGGCATGGTCGTGAGCGGCGCTGCGGGCGAAGGTTTTCTCGACGAACTCTCCACGCTCGGTGGAAACACGATTGCGGAGTTTTACCAGGATCGCGGCTTTTCCGTTTCTGCGCTGCCGGCGGAATCGTTTGCCTTAAGCCTGGCCCGTCTTTCGGACCTGGCGGGAGGCGATCGTGCGGCCAACGCACGGACCGTCCGGGAACTGCTCGCGGGCCGCGAGCGGGGCCCGAAGCGTGATGCCGTCCTGCTCAATGCCGGCGCGGCCCTGTTTGTCGCCGCCAAGACGCGATCGATGCACGAAGCAATCCAGTTGGCCTCGGAAGTGATCGACTCCGGGCAAGCGCTGGCGAAACTCGAAGAGCTTTCGAGCGCGAAGCCATAGGCGGCAGCCTTGCCATCGAGAGCGTGAAGATGCGTGGAGAGCGCATCGAATGAGGACGCTGAGTTTCTTGGAAACATGAGAAGCGAGCCAACGCACCTCCTCTCCCCAGCCCTCTCCTCCCTTCGGGAAGCGAGGGAGAAGACTCGTTGGCCGACAGTTTTAATCGCGCCCGAATCGCTGTGGCGCGCTTGACGGAGATAGGGGTTTTCCCGGAGACTCGCGCCCATGTACAAGATTGTCGGGGCAGACAGAAAGGAATACGGGCCCGTCACCGCCGAACAAATCATCCAATGGATCAAGGAGGGCCGCGCGAATGGACAAACGATTGCCCGCTTCGAGGAAGGACCCTGGAAACCCCTTTCGACATTTCCTGAATTCGCGGAAGTCCTGGGACCGGCAGCACCGGCAGCACCGGCCGGTCCGCCGCCGTTGTCCGCGAGCGCCCCTCCGCTTGCAGCTTCCCCGCCTCCGGCTTCGTCGAACTTCGGGGCAGGCCCCCGCAACAACGGCATGGCCATCGCCGGACTCACCTGCAGCCTCCTCGGCATTGTTTGCTGCGGCCCGATTTTTGCCACCCTGGGACTGATTTTTTCCTGCATCGGACTGGTGCAAGTCAACCGAAACCGGCAGCAGTATTCCGGGACCGGGCTGGCCTGGGCGGGGATCATTATCGCGCTGGTGGATTACATCTTGTTCGCGGTCTTGATTAAGACCACGGACATCTTCGAGAGAATCCTCAAAAACCTTCCTCACTGACGCCGCGTCCGCGTCACGGCGTTTATGTACAGAATCATCGGAGGCGATCAGCAAGAGTACGGTCCGGTCAGCCCGGACCAAGTCCGCCAATGGATTTTGGAAGGCCGGGCCAACCGCGATACCCGGGCGCAAATCGATGGGGCGAACGAGTGGAAAACGCTGGGGAGCTTCCCGGAGTTTGCCGACGCCCTGGCGGCGCAGATTCCCTCTAGCTCGAGTCCGCCAACTTCTCTATCGGCTGCGGATACGGCTTCGCTGGCTGACGAATACGCGCGGCGGGCGGAGTTGCTCGACATCGGTCTTTGCATCACGCGGAGCTGGACACTGCTGCGGCAGAACTTCTGGCTGCTGGCCGGCGCGTCGGCGGTCATGCTTCTAATTCACGTTGCGCTGGAGTTCGTGCCTCTGGTCGGCCAGGTCGCGGGCATCGTCCTCAACCTTGTCCTGTGGGCCGGGCTTTATTGGCTGTTCTTGAAGCGAATTCGCGGCCAGGAAGCCGATTTCGCCGACGCGTTTGCCGGCTTTCAAATCAACTTCGTGCAACTTTTGCTGGCCAGCATTGTGACCACGGTCCTGATCGTGGTTGGACTATTCCTGTGCGTGCTGCCGGGCATCTATCTGATCGTCGCGTGGCTGGGGTTTGGCCCCCTCCTGATCATCGACCGGCGGCTCGATTTCTGGCCGGCTCTGGAACTGAGCCGGAGGGTCGTCTCGCGCACATGGATGTCCTGGTGGTCGGTCCTGGCGCTTTTCGTTTTGACACTCGTTATTCTCCTGGCAGGTGTGCTGGCTTTGGGGATCGGCGTGTTCGTGACGTTGCCACTCGCCACCGGCGCGGTAGTGTACGCCTATGAAGATGTTTTTGGCCCGGGTTCCACCACGTCCGCTTGATCGTCCTACGGCCTGGGCCTGCGTCGCTGCGAACCTGCTCGTTCTGCCCGGTCTGGGTTCATGGATTGTGGGGCGTGTCGTGGGCCTGGTGCAAATGGCGCTCTCCCTCGCCGGGTTTGGTTTAACGCTCAGCTGGGCCTTTTGGCTGGTGAAAGTCTGGTGGGCGCTCAAGCACCTGCCTGTGGAGCCTGGTCCGCATCTGGCCAAGGCCGTCACAGGTGTTCTCTTGTTTGCCGCAGCGTGGCTCTGGGCGCTGGGGAGCAGTATTGCCATCCTGCGCGGGGCGACTGCGAAAAACTGATTCATGAGATGCGGCCTCTCCACCGTGGCGCACCGGCGGCCCCCTGAAATAGAACCGCCGCGACTCCAGACACCCTTACCCGGTTGGCGATTGGTTCCGCCATTGCTCCTGCTGGGCGCGCTAGGCTCCATTAACCTGGCGGCATTCCTTACTAACTTGGCTGTCGCCTGGCCTGCTTGCGGGATGCGCCTCTTGACGGGATTGCCTTGTCCTCTTTGTGGCGCGACTCGTTGTTTGGCCTCCGTCGCTCGCCTGGAGTTTGCCCCGGCGTTCGTTCTTAATCCCCTGGTCTTTCTGGCTGTCTGCGCAGCCTTCGTTTGGTTCTTGTTCTGGCTCGCGGTCCCGCGCTTTCGTGTTCCGACTCGGACTTCTCGGATTCTTGGGGTTTCGTTTTCGTTCCGCTTCTGGCTCATTCTACTGACTCTGAACTGGGTCTTCCTCTGTTTGTCTCTGCCTTGAATCCGGCCCCAACGCTGGGCTGCCCATGAACCTCGGAGCGCCGGTCTCCGATCCGGCGCGATTCTCAAGCCGGCACAAGCCGCGGCGCTTTGCAGATGATCGCCGCGCCGCCGCAGATAATCCCGCTACCCCGGAAGAGAATTTACGCCAACCAACCAACTAACCAGTTAGTGCGGTCTGAATCTGGGAAGCCCACGAACCGGAAGCCGCCGCACACCCGCTGGGTGGAGGCCACGATTTTCACAGCCCCCCTCTGCGTTCATCCGCGTTCTACAGTATCTGCGGTTCAACAGCGGATTTACGTTCAGACGTCGATCACATCGGAGGGTTTGGCGACAGGCGGCGGCGAAGCTCCCGGTTGTTGTTTGCGCCTCAGCGCCACAACCAGGGCGACGCACCCCGTCCAGGTCGGCAACATATCCACGATCGGGATGATCTCCACCAGGAACGTCGGAAGCAGCATCGGATGAAAACCGATCAGATAACTGATCCCCACCAGCGCGATCAAGTCGATGAATTCGTCGAGGAACGTCCAGCCGAACGGGCCAAGGAGCACCTGCAGCGCATCCGCTGCAAGAGCCAGCACAAACGCCAGACCGACTCGGCCCGGGGTGAGAACCGGTGTGCGAAAAAGGTTCATTGCGGCATCCACGCGCGCTCGCGCCCAATCGATCCGCAAGAACGACTTGGGCGAACGCTTGCTCAGAATAATTCAGGATCTCGTCCCTGGCAATGCACCTCGCAAACCGCCCGCATTCCTTTCGGTCAAAACTTTCTTCCTTTTTTCTGCTCGAACGGCGCGGGGAAATCTAGCAAGGTTGCGCACCTATGAAACCGTCTTCTCTTAAATCAGCCATTTCACGCCGCCATTTTCTCACCACGACGGGTGCCGCGCTCGCCGCGCCGATGATCATTCCTGCCAGCGCGCTGGGCCAGCAAGGCCGGCCCGCGCCATCGGAACGCATCGTTATTGGCATCGTCGGCTGGGGTATGCAAGGGCCCCACAACACAAAAATGTTGATGGCGGAAAAGGACTGTCAGGTCGTCGCCGCGTGCGATCTGGACACGCGTCCGCTCCAGCAGGCGCTCAATACCATCAACGGCCATTACAAAAACAACGACTGCAAATCCTACCGCGACTATCGCGAGATGTTTGCGCGAACGGACATCGATGCCGTGATGCTGGCGATTCCCGACCATTGGCACGCGCTCGCCTCCACCGAGGCGGCGAATCAGAAGAAGGACATTTTCGGCGAAAAACCTCTGGCGCGAACCATCGCCGAGCAGCAAGCCATCGTGAAAGCCGTGCAGAAGAATCAACGCATCTGGCAGACCGGTTCGTGGCAGCGTTCCGAGGCCCACTTTCACATGGCCGCCGAAATCGTGCGCAACGGGCTGATCGGCAAAGTCACGCGCGTTGAGGTCGGTCTGCCGGCGGGACATAACGATTTTAAGGGCACCGGGGACAAGCTGTTCGTTTCGGATCCCCCGCCGGAGTTGGATTACAACACGTGGCTTGGACCTTCGAGATGGATGCCTTACGTCGAAGGCCGCCTGCACATGAACTGGCGCTGGAATTACAACTTCGCCGGCGGCCAGTTGCTGGACTGGATCGGACATCACTGCGACATCGCGCATTGGGGCCTGGGCTTCGATAACGCCGGGCCAACCGAAGTCGAAGGCCAGGGCGAATTCCCGCCGTCTCACGCCGTGTGGAATACGGCCACGAAATACCGTTGTGAACTGAAGTATCCTGACGGGATCACTATGACCATCGCGGGCGGGCACAGCGATATCCGCGGCGGGACAAAATGGATCGGGACCGACGGCTGGGTTTGGGTGAACCGCGGCGGGTTCGGTCGCGGCTTCGAGGCCTCGAACGAGGAATGGCTCAAGTGGCGAGCCGTGCCGGAGGACCTGCGGAAGATCAAGCTCTACCAATCGCTCAATCACTGGCGCAATTTCGTGGATTGCATCAAGTCGCGAAAGCCGACCATCACGCCGGCCGAAACCGCGCATCACTCCGCCATTCCGGGTCACCTCGGCCTGATCGCGATGCTGACGGGCCGCAAGATCAAGTGGGATGCCGCGAAAGAACAGATCGTCGGCGATCCGGAAGCGAGCGAGCTGCTGACGCGGCCCTATCGCGCGCCGTGGAAGCTGGCGTGATCTGATTTGGGATTCTGGATTTCCGATCTCGGTAGGGACGGATTCCACTCCGTCCCCAATCAAACCTCGAGGCAGACGGTCGAGACGATGGACCGACGGAGGCCACCGGTTCTTCCTCTGTCCGTCTCTCTGTTCAAGGGACGCCTCAAAGATTAGTCAGGGACGGAGTGGAATCCGTCCTTACCACGCTAAACAAGGAGAGGGAGTTCAGCGCGCTAAGGGACTGCCCGCGCCGTCAGCATGAATGGTATTCTCGATCACTTGAGAGATTTCTGTGCCGTCGGCGGCGGTGATGGAGTATTTGATCCGCATTTGCATGGAGGGCTGCATGTCGGGGATGTGGAGCAGAACTGACTTTCTGTCCGCTGAAAGTGTGGCCGACGAAACTTCGACAGGATCGCGTCCCGCCACTCCCTTCTGGCTGATCTTGAAATCCTGCGAGCCGTAGCTGGCCGTCCGCTGGTAAGTCCAACGGCTTACGGCATAGTTCTCCGCATCCCCTGCGGTCCGAGGATCCAACGCCCCACTGAACGTGATGGCCATTCCCTCTTTCGTCCCGCGCAGCGCGACCGGCACATAGACCGGCTTGCCTGTGTATCGAATGCGGTAGAAACCGCCGTGTCGCGTCTTGTTGCTGGACCAACCGAACAAACCGCCGGCGTAAAGCTGGCCATCGCCCGAATGAAACCGCCCGCGCATGATTCCCGTCGGCGTCTCGGCGATGGGCAACGCAACCAATCCGCCTTGAAGCTGGTCCCCCACGCGTTGGTGAAGGATGTTGTAAATCCGGCCTGTGCCGTAGGACAAACTGAGCAGCGCGCCTTTGAGCGGCCCCCAGCGATCACTCGTCACCCATAATTGTTCGGCGGGCGAGCGATCGAACGTTTTGTGGATCCAAAGCACCGGCAGCTTGAAATCGTCCGGCCTCCGGCCTTCGTGGTAGCCCATCATGTTCCCGTAAAAGCCGCCGGGCGTGATCCAGTTGATCCGGTTTTGCGGTGTCCAGTGCCCTTCCTGATCGCTCATCACGAAGGTGCCGTTGTCGTTCACGCAAACTCCGTTCGGCGCGCGGAAGCCACTGGCCACAATTTCCGATTTCGATCCATCCTTGCTCACTTTGATCAATGTGCCGTGCTGCGGCACGAGCGCGTCCTTGGCGTGGCGCGCGGCTTTGGCGTAATAGAAATGGCCCTCACGGTCCGTCTGCAGGTCCATGGCAAACTCATGAAAGTGTTCGGTAACCTGCGCGTCGTTGTTGAAATTCTCGTAAAAATCCGTGGCGCCGTCGCCGTTCAAGTCACGGA
Organism: Verrucomicrobiota bacterium; assembly: GCA_016871535.1. Classification (NCBI taxonomy): domain Bacteria; kingdom Pseudomonadati; phylum Verrucomicrobiota; species Verrucomicrobiota bacterium. The sequence goes on along the minus strand of VHCZ01000007.1, from coordinate 40,931 downwards.
GCACAGTGATCTGGTCGCGACAAGTCACGAAGATCTGTTCCTCCACGATTTTCAACCCGAGCGGCTGGAAGAGGCCGCTCGCGATGCGTTTCCACGTGAACGAATCGAACGAGCCTCCCAGTCCGTCCACGATCCACACATCCCCCTGCCACGTGCAAACCGCGGCGCGCCGGCCATCCTTGAAAAAATCGAACCCACCCACGCGCATCCAGGAGCGGTACCGGTTCGTCGTCGGCAGGGTGATGCTCTCGACAACGTAAGGGCCGCCGGTATCGCCGATGACTTCCACGCGGGTCGTCGTGGATTCTTTCCACAGTTCCGATTCGCCTCCGGTCAATCTGTGCAAGTCAAGCGGGGCTTCAGAGGCACGCACGAGGTCGGCGAAGGGTTGAACGGCGGTGTCGTCGGCCATCTGGGAAAAAAACAATTTCAGACGAACGGGATCTCGGCCAGAGGCAATCCTCAGCCGCAAATCACCCTCGGGCGTCGTCAGCCATTTCAAATCGCCGGGGCCTCCGACCACGGCGACTGCCGTTCTGCTGGCTTTGGGTGAGCGATCTCCGTTTTGGCTGTTTTGAGATCTGCCGACGGGCGGGCGAATGAGAGCGATTCCTTCGCTGCCAACCGGTGATCGATCCAGGTTACCAACAAATTTCGTTTGCCCCGGGATTCCGCGCGCCACCTGCAGAATCAGGTCCTTCGGCCGCGGTCCCAGATTGAACGTCCGCGTCAGCGTGCGGTTTGTCTCCGGTCCCTCCGAGCCGGGCGATTCGAGGACGGGCGTAGCGCCGATCGTGTAGGAGAGCACGACCTGATTGCCGTGAACATAGAGTCCCTTCCAATGTCCCCATTTTCGCGGCATAGGGCCGTAGAGGTTGCCGTCGCGTCCAATCAAACGCCGGTCATTGAAATCGCCTTCGGGGCTCGCCCAACCGGGCGCATCGGGATTGATGAAAACGTCGTGGCCCAGAATCGAGGCGTGAACCTCGTGCTGGCCGTTGAAGGCGATATTCTTCCAATCGATGAAATCCGGACCCGTCCAGCCCGCGGCGCAACGCAGCGTGTCTGTTTCGAATAGAACGAACTCGCGCCCGCGTGAAACTCCACCGGAACCTGGATCGACACGGATGGCGATGCCCTTGTTCGCAATGTTGCCGGGCGCCACTTCGAGTGTCGCGGAAAGGTACGGCCCATAGTCCATGTCGATGTATTCCTTGCCGGTTGGACCGCGTGAGGCCATGGGCTGAGCCAGGAGCGGGGAAGCCGCAAGCACGAGGCAGCAGAGGAGGAACCCAACGCAGCCCCAGTTCACGCGCCAGCGTCTTGGAGTGCGGCAGCCCACTTCCGCTATTGAACCATTCCGGCAGAAGAAGAACGCCAGAGGACTCTGGAAGGAGCAGAGAGGACTGGCGCACTCCAAAACCTGGCGGTGCGTGCCAGTCCTCGTGCTTGGAACACGTCTGGATTGGCTCGCTGGGGACAGGCTCGCCCTACCTGGCGTCATGAGAAAGCACTTCAAGGATTCACTCCGCTTCCTAAATCTTTGCGCAGGGGAGAGAAATTTCCTTCTTCGCAGCAGCGGACGAAACCTTCCGTCACCGCTTTCAGTTCTTCCCAGCGCGCCCGGATCGCTTTGGATTCCTGTTTCGTAATCGAATTATCCGCCGCGGCGGACGCAATCACCGCCAGGAGATCGGCGAATTCCTGGACGATCTGGTTCGTCGCGGGAATCAGGAAATGTGGATGCGGCCAGCTGGATTTCCGGTTCTTGATGAAAAACCCGCCGGTGCGCTCGCAAATCCATTGCACGATTCGGGCGTCGTTCGTGCAGCGCACCAGAGCTTCGATGCGGCCGAGCGGATTGGCGGTGCCGCTGCCGGCTTCGGCGGGTTCGGCCCATTTGTAAATGAGGGAAAGCGAGAGGCCCATGGCGGCTCCGATTTCCTTGGCGTTCCCATCTCGCAGCACTTCGTGCAGGATTTCGTGGGATTGCATGGTGCGAACATTGATAAGGAAATCTCCGCTTGGCAAGGGGAAGGTGGACGCCATGCTTTGCCGATTGACTTTCAGTCGGCTTTTTTCAATCTCATCCGGTCACGAGAATAACCGAGAAAGGAACACCTATGGCCTCGATGCACGAAGTGGATTACAAGATTTACGGCGACGACATGCAGTTTGTGGAAGTGGAACTGGATCCCCAGGAGGCCGCCGTCGCGGAAGCAGGCGGAATGATGTACATGGAAGATGGCATCGAGATGGAGACCATCTTCGGGGATGGCTCGCAACAACGGAGCGGTTTCCTGGGCGCGCTGGTCGGCGCGGGCAAGCGGTTGCTCACGGGCGAATCCCTGTTCATGACCATCTTTCAAAACCGATGCGCCGGAAAAAAGAAAGTTGCCTTTGGCGCGCCCTATCCAGGGAAAATCATCGCCGTTCACCTGAGCGAGATTGGCGGGGAATTGATCGCTCAGAAAGACTCGTTCCTCTGCGCGGCGAAAGGAGTCACGGTCGGAATTGCGTTTCAGAGAAAGATCGGCGCGGGCTTATTTGGCGGGGAAGGATTCATCATGCAGCGATTGCAGGGCGACGGCTGGGCGTTCATCCACGCGGGCGGCACGCTTCTGCAACGCGACCTGGGGCCGGGCGAATTCCTCCGCGTGGACACGGGCTGCATCGTCGCGTTTCAACCGTCGGTTGATTACGACATCCAGATGGTGCGCGGGATCAAGTCGATGTTTTTTGGCGGAGAAGGTCTGTTCTTCGCGACGCTGCGCGGGCCGGGCCGTGTTTGGCTGCAATCGCTGCCCTTGAGCCGTCTGGCGGACCGCATTTACGCGGCAGCTCCGCGCGCAGGTGGAAGCGGCCGCGAAGAAGGGTCACTCTTGGGCGGCCTGGGACGGATGCTGGATGGGGACAGATAGATGGCGGATAGTTCGGTCTATTGCGGTTGAATTGCCGCTTCCAAGTTTCATTTCAGTCCGGGTCGTTTAGTGGGCGGCTGATAGTCGCGGTGCCAATAGAGCTGCCACAGACGCTCCAGCGGCACAGTTTCCGCATGGAAATCGAAGAAGCTCACGTTGACGAGCCGGGAAGCAATTTCTCCGGCGAATGATCCCTCGGGACAGGGTTCACTCCTGACCCATGACGTGGAATAGTCATCCCTGCCATCCCTTGGGTGGTTCCCAAGAAAAGATCTCTTGCCGGCAGATCCGTAGCTTTGGGATAAACGCCCTCGCAGACAGCATCTGCCAACACGGGAGTCTGTGACGGCTGGTCAATCTGCCCTTCATTCCGAAAATCCGCCGGCGGGCCGCCTGGGCTGGGCGATCCGACGAGCCAAAGGTTGCGCGCGTAACTACTCACGAACCACCGCTGCGGAAGGGGAGGGTTCCCCGCACCGCGTAATGCCCAGGCCGAATTGAGCGAACCGCGAATGATCGCAGGCGGGTTGCCAGAGTTCAGCGCCAGGTTCGCTGAGGGTCGCGGAGCAGACGGACAAACCGAAGCTTCATTGGTCAATCCCCAATGCTCCAGATACCAGTCGCTGAACTCTGCTCCCACTGACCGCCTGCCATCGTCAGCAAAAAGATGTGCGGTACAGTCCATGTTCAGTTGCCTGAGATTGTTCAGGCACTTGACGCCATGGTCGCGCCTTTTGGCCTGACTCAGCACGGGAAGAAGCAGACCGGCTAGGATCGCAATGACCGCGATGACGACCAGCAATTCGATCAGCGTGAATCCTCCGTTGTTTCTCTGACTCGGCATTCGTTTCAAGGACTCTCGACTTCCTTTCAGCTCGATCCTCTCGACAGTCGCGAGGCTATCGCGTGGGCGTTGCTGTGTAAAGCGTTGTCAAAATAGGGCCTGAACACAGCAATTTTGGTGAAGTTTTCCCGCCCGGAACCGTCGAAGATGAGTTGTTCGGCAATCTGAGGACGATGAATCCGGTTTTGTTACGCAAGAGCGCATCCCAGAATGTAGGGCAGACTTCCAGCCTGCCAGTTCGAGCGGCATCTTGCCGCGCGAACGACGGCGGAAAAACGCGTCCTTGTACAAACAGGCCGTCCGTCTTGAACCTGGTAGAACGAGTCCGTCCCGGCGAACCGCTCGACGCGATTCGAACTTGTCCTGATCGGCTCGCTGGGGACAGGCTCGCCCTACCTCGACGACACGCGCGAACGCGCGAACGCTCCAACACTCCCACGCCCCCAGGCTTCTCGCTCACGCTGCTTCTCCTCGCTGTCCTCACGCTCTCCGGTTGCTCAACCGCCCATTACCGAAAGTCCGCCGACCGCGAAGCGGCCAAGGTGATCGCGGAGAAAACTCCCGCGGTCCCCAACATGGATCCCGCCTTCACCATCGAGCAGGACAAGAAGATTTTGCTCGAAGGTTATCCAACGTCCACGAACGAAGAAGCCGCGTTCGGCGCAGACAAAGCCGTGGAAGTTGGCGCATCTATCCTGACGCTGGACGACGCCCTAAGCCTCGGCGTCAAACACAGCCGCACCTACCAGAGCCAGAAGGAACAGGTTTTTCTCGAAGCCTTGAACCTCACGCTGGCGCGCCACCGGTTCACGCCGATCTTCTCGGCGGGCGCCAGCGAAACCTACCAGACGCGCGTCCTGGCCGTGGATTCGTCGGAAATCAAAGAGCGCATCGTCACGCACGACACCCAGTTTCAATCCACGGTCGCGGTTGATTTCAGCAAGTACGCCAAAGCCGAGTTGCTCGGCGACGGATCGGCGCGGCAGAACCTCCGCAAACTCGAAGACGACCTGTTGGTCGCGCAAAGCGAGCTCAAGATGGCCGAGACCAAACTGGCGGGCAGCGAGCGGCTCCGCGCCAAAGATTTTCTCACCAAGACGGAGTACGAAAACGACAAGCTCACCGTCGAAAAAGCCACGCTCAAGGGCAAGACCGCCAAAACGGCGTTGGATTTGTTCATCAAGTACGAATTCACCAAGTCGGCCTAAGAATTCCTGTCGAAGTACGACGAAGCGTTGCAGGCCTTGGAACGCGCGTGAAAGGAGGCGGTTTCCAAACTCGCTCAGGCCCACGCCCGTCTGCGCAGCGCCGAGGGGCGGTATCGGATCGAGGAAGCGCGCCAGAAGGAGCTTTACGATCAATTGGGCAAGTGTGTCATCCGCGCGCAGAAATCGGGGCTGGTCGTCTATGGCGGCGGCGGCGACCGGCGCTTTTACTACGGTGAAGAGCAAATCCGCGAAGGCGCGACCGTGCGCGAGCGGCAGCCCATCATCACCATTCCAGACATCACCCAGATGGCCGTGCGCGTGAAGATTCACGAGGCGCAGATTAAGAAAATCCAGAAGACCATGCCGGCGCGCATCCAGATCGACGCGTTCGCGGACAAGCACCTGACCGGTGAGGTTTCCAAAGTCGCGGTGCTCCCCGATTCCCAGGACCGCTGGATGAACCCGGACATGAAGGTTTATCTCACCACGATTGAGATCGACGGTGCGCACGACTGGCTTAAGCCGGGCATGAGCGCCAAAGTCGAAATTCTCGTGGATCAACTGGAGGCCGTGGTTTATGTCCCGATCCAGGCGGTCATCCCCAGCGGGGGCAAACACGTTTGTTACGTTGTGGACCGGGGTGATCCGGAAGTGCGCGAGGTGGAGATCGGACAATTCAACGACGAGTTTATCGAGATCAAGAAGGGCCTGAAGGAAGGCGAGCGCGTGATGTTGCGCGCACCGGAAGGAACCGAACCCGAGGGAGAGACGAATGGGAATAACTCGGAAACGCCCCCGCCGGATGAACCCATCTTGAAGCGAGACCGGAAAGACCAGAAGCCATCCGGAACGAAGCCTCCGAAAGAGAGCCCACGCAACCCCGCGCCTCCTGTCGGCAAACCGCCGGCCAAGCTGACCTCCGGCACCATCCCGACAGCACTGCGGAGTGAGCCTTGGCGCGTAGCGCAGAGTTGCACTCTGCCGTATCGCCGATTTGCAATCGGCAAGGCGTCGATCAATTCGCTCGATTTGGCCGAAGCGCCGCAGAATGAAATCCTGCGAAACGGCAGATTGAAAATCTGCGCTACCGGGGCTTCCCGCCAAACGTGAGCGATGGTGGCCTGCCTCAAAACCCAAGAACCTCGGGTGCTGGATCGGAGTCCGCTCGTCCGCCTGGAAGAAGTTCGAAAGACCTACCAGATGGGCCTGGTCACAGTGGAGGCACTCCGCGGGGTGTCGCTCATGATCCAGGCCGGCGATTACATCAGCATCATGGGACCGTCCGGCTGCGGCAAGTCCACCTTGATGAATTTACTCGGATGCCTGGACCGCCCGTCCACCGGGTGTTATTGGCTCGGCAATGAGGACGTTTCGCAGATGGACGACGACGCGCTCTCCGAGATCCGCGGCGCGCGCCTGGGTTTTGTTTTTCAATCCTACAATCTGATTCCCAAACTGACGGTCGAGGAGAACATCGAGATACCGCTTTACTACCAGGGCTGGTCGGAGGGCGAAAGCCGGGCGCGGACCGTCGAACTGGCGAATCGCGTCGGGCTCGGAAATCGGCTCGACCATCGGCCTTTCGAGTTGTCCGGCGGCCAGCAGCAGCGCGTGGCCATTGCGCGCGCGCTCGTCAACGATCCACTCCTTATTCTCGCGGATGAAGCCACGGGCAATCTCGACTCCAAATCCGGCGCGGAAATCCTGAACCTCCTCGACGAACTCAACGAGCAGGGCAAAACCTTGATCATGGTGACGCACGACGAATCGGTGGCGCGGCGGGCGCGGCGGGCGATCCGCCTACGCGACGGCCTGGTGGAAAGCGATGTGGAACAGTAATGCGGGCCTTGAACGACAGCTTGCGAATGGGGAGCGCACGCGCCCTCGCGTGCGGTGGTCGGCGCCCACGCCGGCCACACGCTTCCGTCCAGAACTGCCATTGCTGGATGATACTGTTTCAAAGACGATCCGACCGGCGAGGCGCCGGCCGGGACACGCGAGGGCGCGTGTGCTCCTCATTCGAACTTCTGTCACATGGCTAAGTTCGATTTCACCGATCGCTCCGAGGACGTGAGCAAGTTTGCCCTGAAGGCGCGCCTGACGGGACAAGCCTTCTCCTGGGCTCGCTTGAAGCGCACCGTTCGGCTGGGGCTGAAAAGCTTGTGGCTCCACAAGCTGCGCTCGCTGCTCACCGTGCTGGGCATCGTGTTTGGCGTCTGTTCCGTGATCGCGATGCTTGCCATTGGGGAAGGCGCCAGCTTCGAAGCGCAGGAACAAATCAAGAATCTCGGCAGCCAGAACATCATTCTCCGCAGCATCAAGCCTCCAGAAGAACAGAAAGTCTCGCAAGCCAACCAAAGTTTCACTTTGGAATACGGGCTGAATTATCTGGACCTGAAAGCCATTCAATCGACCATCCCCGGCGTGACCGTCATCGTTCCGGGGCGGGTCATTCGGGATTACGTTTGGAACATTGCCCGGCGCGTGGATTGCGAAATTCTGGGCACGGTCCCCTGGTATCCGACCATGCGCAACCACCGCGTTGCTCAGGGACGCTTCTTTTCCGACTACGACATGGAAGAGAAGGCCAGCGTCTGCGTTCTGGGCGCGGAAATGGCCGACCGCTTGTTCCCGCTTTCTTCTCCGCTCGGTGAAACCGTGCGCGTCGGGGAAAGGTACTACCGCGTGATCGGCGTGATGGAGCCGGCGGCGAAGAGCGCCAAGAATGGAGACGCCAACCTCAGCGCCGCGGCCACGCCCAGCGCCCTGCACCGCATGTACATTCCGCTGGGCGCCAAGCGGCGCGACATCATCATTCAGTTCCTCGTCGAAACGGTCATGCTCTCCGGCGCGGGCGGCGTGATGGGAGTCATTCTCGGCGTCAGCATTCCTTACATCGTGACCTGGTTCTCGCAAATGGTGACCATCGTGACTTTGTGGGCGCCGATGATCGCCTTTTCTATCTCGGCGTTGGTTGGAGTGGTCTTCGGATTATACCCTGCCTTCCGTGCGGCCAGCATGGACCCGGTGGAAGCCCTCCGGCACGAGTAGTTGAACCTGGAAACGGCGGTTTGAGCCCACGAAACACACGAAAAGACACCAAAGGATGAGCTGGCGGTTAGTGCCTAGCGAAGTCCAGTTTGCGAGATCGGTCGAAGTCTCGATGCGATAGATGCCGTCCGCCGAAACGCTGAGCGATAATTCAAATCCGGCTTCAGACCGGAATTCCGTTCGGCCTTCGGGTCCGCGCGGACGTATCGCGACGTTCAGCGGCAAGGAGGTTGTGACTCCCCCCAAATTATCAGTGGCGCGCGCGTAGAGGCGATAGTTCCCCGCAGGCGCATTGGTCCAGGTCCACCGATAGGGCGCGGTGTCCACACGGCCTAAGAGCCGGCTGCCCTCGAAAAACTCGACCTGGCTGACGCTCCCGTCGCGATCCGTCGCCGTGGCCTCGATCAACACAGGCGCCAGCGCCGCGAACGCTGTGCCCGGCCCCGGCTGCAGAATTCAGAGAAACGGAGGACTGTTCAATCCGATGTATCGACGGCGTTCCCGACTACAAACTCCTGGCGCCGGCGACCTGACTGTCGATCCACGCGATGCGGCGCTCGATCCACTTCTTCATCCAGCGCACTTCGTCCTCGTAGGAGTCGCCGACGTAGTGATTGCAGGTGACGTGCTGGCCGAGCACGGGCCAACGTTTGAAATTCCGTTCCTGCGCTTCATCCAGCAGAGCCGCGATTTCGTCGATGCGCGCCTGGACTTTCTTGGGATCGAAAATGTCTTTGCGGAGGTAAACCCAGCGCGCGGCGCAGCGTTGGGCAAATGCGGGATCTTCGCGCAATCGGTGGTACCATGAGATTTCAGTGGGGCGGAGGTTGGACGAATACCAGCCGTGCGTTTCGTCCCCGCCGTAATAATTCGCATTGCCGAAGGAACGATTCCAATCCCAGGGCGGCTCCGGTCTGAGTTTGCCGCCTCGATCTTTGGTCAGAAAAGCGCTGTAACGGAAGCCGTCCACGTTCTTCGTCGCTTCGATTAGCCAGTGCATGTCGATGAACGACGCCACATCGAGATACGCGGCGTAGCCCGTTCGCGGGTCCTGGAGATTTTCGCCGTAGAGCGCTTCTTCGAACGCATTGAAGTAACGCGTCAACCACGATCTCTGTTCGGCGGTGATGTCTTCCGCTTTCGGATAGACGTAGAAGTAGGGGCCGCCGTGCGCGGTATTGAATCTTCTCCCGTCGCGATCACCGTGGTCGCGCTTGAGGATGTAGCCGCCCGTGATCTCGGGTTCCGACAGATGTTCCGGCTCCAGCTTCGCGATGTCCACCCGGTCCTTGCCGCGTTTGATTTTTTCCACCAGCACATAAATGCCGGCGTAATGGCTCATGGAGACCGGGCCGTCCGAGGAGGTCAGGAACAGTTCAATGAAACGAGTGCGCGGCGCGTAACGCCCCATCTTGCGGACGAGCTCAAACGCGAGCACATCGCGCATCAACGTCTTGTCTTCGTAAGGCGCGTAGAGCACCCAATCTTCTTCTTTGGGCAGACCGAGCAGCGGCACTTTGATCTGGTTGGTCTGGCTGTTCACCATGTGGAAGGTGAACGATCGCTTCGGCAAGTGCAGCGAAGTGTTCCCGCGCAAATTGATCGTTCCCAGCCCATCGTAATCCGGCGGGGCGTCGAGGGAAGCGCGCCCGTTTCCCGTGTCGAAGCATCGCGCCCGCACCAGCGTTTCCGCATGACGCGAAATGGATTGGCCGAAGGCCTGCAGGACGACGATGGGCAGATTGGAGGTGAAATTCGCCGCGGGCTTCGCTGCCAAAGCGGGGGCCGGGGCCGGTATTTCGACGGTCGGCGCGGGCTGGTTCCAGGCCTGTTGCTGGCGTTGGGCTCGATGGAATTCCTTTCGAATGAACGCCAGGATTCCGAGGATGCCGAGCATCGCGGCGAGAACGCCGAACGTTGCGCCCAGACCTGCCAGACGCCGGCCGCGCCTCAATCCAGCCGCCCGCCGAATCGACCAACTCGCCAATCCGGCCATCAAGGCCGCCATGAAACCGAGCGGAACCGAAATCAACTTGGGAAAGGGCGCAGGCGCCAGCGCGAGCAAGAATCCGGCAAGTCCCGCGAGCAGGCTGAGGATGGCCAGTTTGGAATAGCGGCTTTTCATTTGTCAGTTTCAGGGCAGCAGGCACGGGATGACCTGGCGGCTGTGACGCCGATAGATGCGGAAATTAACCTGAAACTTTCAAATATTTCTTCTTTCGCGCGCTCAAGTCCGGCGGGAGCCCTTCGACCGAGCCGATCAGGTCCGAAATAAGGTCCAACGTACTCGACGTCTTGCGATTGACCCCCGTTGGCCCGTTTTGCAGGCGATCTCGAATCACGCCGGACTTCGAGACGCGGCGCAATTGTGATTCGGCTTCGATCTCGGCCACAAGCTTCTCTGGCAGGCGCACGGTGAGTGTTTTCATGCAATCATCGTATGACAAGCACTGCACCAATGCAATGCGATTGCCCCGTCCCCTCAGTTATCGACGGTGGGGCGACGCTGCTGCGGGGCCTTTCTTCGATGGCATTGGAGCCTCGCCCCACCCTCAACTGATGGCATACCGCTTCTCGGGCCTGCAATTCTCGTTTGCCCGAATCGTCGAAGCTTGGTATGCGCCTCAAAGGTAGGGCGAGCCTGTCCCCAGCGAGCCGATCTGGACGTATTCCAAGCACGTCGCCCGGCTCGCCGGGACGGACTCGCCCTACCCGCGAACGAATCTTCTGCTTGTCTTTCCCTCCGAGTTGACGAGTAATCTTGCCGCAAAACATTCCCGATCATGCGCGCATCATTGACCAGCCTGCTTCTGTCCCTCTTGACCTTTGCCGCCACGAATTTGCCCGCTGCTGAAGGCGCATCCAACTGGCCGCGCTGGAGAGGGCCGCACGACAACGGCAGTACTGAACACGGAAGTTATCCTGCCAAATGGGATGCCAGCTCGAACCTTCTCTGGAAAACGCCGCTGCCCGGCAAGGGTTGCTCGACGCCTATTGTCTGGGACCAACGCATCGTGCTCACGGCGCCGGCCAACGGCCAGGATGCCGTGCTGGCGTTCGATTGGTCGGGGAAACTTCTCTGGCAAACGTCCCTGGGACCTGAGAATCCGGGCAAACATCAAAACGGTTCAGGAAGCAATCCTTCGCCCGTCACGGATGGCCAGGGGATTTTTGTCTATTTCAAGAGCGGCAATCTCGCAGCGATCGAATTCGACGGCAAAGTCCGCTGGAAAACCAATCTGGTCGAGCGCTTCGGCAAAGACACGCTCTTCTGGGATCACGGCACGTCGCCCGTGTTGACCGAGCGAGACGTCGTCGTGGCCCGAATGCACCATGGAGATTCGTGGCTGGCGGCATTCGACAAGCGCACGGGCCAGATTCATTGGAAGGTGGCCCGGAATTATGAGACCCCGGTGGAAGGCGATCACAGTTACGCTTCGCCGACGGTGATTCGCCATCAGGAGAAGGAAGCGGTGCTGGTTTTGGGCGGAGAACATCTGACCGCGCACGACGCCACCGACGGAAAAGTGATTTGGTCGTGCGGGGAGTTCAATCCGAAGGCGCGGAGTTATCTGCCGGTCGTGGCGTCGGCGCTCGTGGCGGGCGAGATCGCTGTGGTTCCTTATGGGCGGGACAAGGATTCCACGGTCCACGGCATTAAGCTGGGTGGGAGCGGTGACGTGACCCACTCCCACCGCGTCTGGAAGCGCGAAGACACCGGAGCGTTCGTGCCGACGCCGGCAGCGTATAAAGGACGGGTCTATTTCGTGCGGGATCGCGGGGAGGTCGAATGTCTCGATCCGGCCATCGGAAAATCTCTCTGGAAGGGCGAGCTGCCGAAACATCGGTCCAGTTATTACGCCTCGCCGTCGGTCGCGGACGGAAAACTCTACGCCACGCGCGAGGACGGCGTCGTGTTTGTCGCGAGCGTGGACGGGAAATTCGAGATCCTTTCTGAAAACAACATGGGTGAACGCGTGATCGCCTCGCCCGTGCCGGTCGCAAACCGGTTGCTGATCCGGGGCGAGAAGCACTTGTTCTGCATCGCGGCGAAGTGAGCACAATCGAGACGGGCGGGCCGGAACGCCAGCAAGAGGACAGGGGCGAACTTCGAACGTCCAACTTTGAACTTTGAACATCGAACTTTGAACTTGGAATAAACATGACACCGACCTTCGCTTTGCTGCTGGTCCTGGCGCTGGATGCTCCGGTTGACCTTTCGCGTTTCGATCCTGCTTCCGGCATCCGCATCGAACGCCAGGGATCATCTCTCCGTGCGGAATGGGCTGCGGACGGGGAGAAACGCCACGCGGCTGTCTTCTCACTCGATCCAACGAAGCCTCTCTTCGGGTCCTTTGAAGTCGCAGGAGTCGCCGTGATGCGAGACGTCCGCCCGGTGCTCACTATCACCACGGGCTCGCGCACGGAACGCGCGAACGAACGTTACATCTTTTTCGACAAGCCCGCTTCTCGCCCGACCCAAACCCACGAGGCCAACTTCGATCTCAAGACGGTGCGCGTCGAAAGCGCAGGCACCCGCGCCGCGATGCACTTCTCCAATCTCACCGCCGGACCGTTCACGGGCGAGCTAGTGGTGCGGCTCTATTCGGGAAGCCCCTTTGTCCACGTCGAGGCCGCACTGAAGAACGACGGCAAACTTCTCGCTTACATCTACGACTTCCAACTTGAAGGAGCGTGGAAACGCGTCGCGTGGAAAAGCAACGAGACCGATCAATGGGTCCGCGCTTCGCTGGAAGGCGAACCGAAACCCGTCAGCGTTCGAAACCGCGCCATCTTTGGCGAGACGCAAACCGGCTCCGTGGCGGTCTTCCCGCCGCCCCACGCGTTTTTCTTTCCACGGGATCACACGGTGAATTTCAAGTTCGCGCAGATTGGGAAGAACCGACTCGGGCTGCGGCAAGATCCTGCGGGCGGTCCCGGCCATCAGGGCGCGTTCATTCCCTGGTTCGACGCGCCCGCGGGCAAGATCCAGCGCATGAGCGCATTCGTGCTCGCCTCCCCGGAAAAACCCGAAGCCGCGCTCGAACGCGTGAAACGCTACACGAACGGCGATGTGTTCAAAACCATGGAAGGCCGGTTCACGTTCACCAGCCACTGGCACGTGCGCCTCGCAATGAACGAACTCAACGGAAACCCCGCCGGCCCTGAAGTCGCCAAGGTGTTCAAAGCGATGAACGTGAATCTCGTTCACCTGGCTGAATTCCACGGCGACGGCAATCCCGCCGACCCCGGCCCCAAACGGTTGCCTCAACTCAAAGCGATGTTCGATGTCTGCCGGAAGTATTCGGACGAGCGGATTCTTTTCATCCCAGGCGAAGAAGCCAACGCCCAGCTCAATATTCCTGCGCCCAAGGGCACGCATCCGGGCCATTGGCTCTACCTGTTTCCCAGGCCGGTCTATCTGACCCTCGTTCGCAGCAATGGCGTGCCGTTCGTCGAAGACATCCCACCTTACGGCAAGGTCTATCACGCGGGCAGCGAGGCGGACATGGTGGAGATTCTGCGGCGTGAGAAGGCGCTGGCCTGGACGGCGCATCCGCGCATCAAAGCCTCCTTCGCCTGTCCCGACGCTTACAAAGAGAAGGATTGGTACCAGGACGATCTCTGGCTCGGCGGCGCCTGGAAAGCAATGCCAGCGGACCTTTCCGAGCCGCGCCTGGGTGTGCGCGTGCTCGACTTGCTGGACGACATGAATACCTGGGGCCAGCGCAAACAAGTGCCCGGCGAGGTGGACACGTTCGAGCTGGACGCCACGCACGAACTCTACGGCCACATGAACATCAATTATCTCAAGCTCGAGAAGAAGCCAACCTTCGACGATTGGTCGCCGGTGCTGGGCGCGTTGCGGCGCGGCGATTTTTTCACGACCACGGGCGAAGTGCTCATTCATTCCTTCGACGCGAGGAACGCGAAAGTGACCGCCGAACTCGAATGGACCTTCCCGCTTTCGCAAGTCCTCATCGCGTCCTGGGACGGCCACGAAGTAAAGCGGCAGACGATTCAGGTGCCGGATGCCCGTGAGTTTGGGCGCCGCAAATTCGAGTGGCCGCTGGAAAGCTCTCCCAAGTGGGTGCGTCTCGAAGCCTGGGATGTCGCCGTCAACGGCGCCTTCACGCAACCTCTGTGGTTGCAGTAGCAGGTGTTCCATGGCGCGGGTCGTTATCGAACATCTGGACAAGACCTTCCTCGGCCCGAAAAAGGAGGAAATTCCGGCGCTCAAGGATCTGAGCCTCTACGTCGAGGACAAGGAACTCCTGGTGCTGGTGGGACCGTCGGGGTGTGGCAAGACCACTTTGCTCCGCACGATCGCGGGCCTGGAGGAGCCGACCCGAGGCGGCATCTCTATCGACGGCCAAATGATCAACCGCGTCCCCGCGAAAGACCGGGACGTCGCAATGGTCTTCCAGAACTACGCATTGTATCCGCACATGACGGTCTTCGAGAACATGGCGTTCGGTCTCAAGTTGCGGAAGTATGCGAAGCCCGAGATTGAGGCGCGGGTGGCAGAAACGGCCGCGCTGTTGGGTTTGCAGCGTTGCCTGGATCGACGGCCCGGCGCGTTGTCGGGCGGCGAACGCCAGCGCGTCGCTCTGGGCCGGGCGATAGTGCATAAACCGAAGGTCTTTCTTCTCGACGAGCCGCTATCCAATCTGGACGCCGCGTTGCGCGCCCAAATGCGCGTGGAGTTGGCGCGCCTCCACACTCGCCTGGGAGTCACCATGATTTACGTCACGCACGATCAGGTCGAGGCGATGACCCTCGGCCACCGGATCGCAGTCCTAAACGAAGGAAGGATTCAGCAAGTCGCCGAACCGTTGGAGTTGTATCGCCGTCCGGGCAATTTGTTTGTGGCGGGCTTCATCGGCTCGCCGCCGATGAACTTCATCCGGGGTGAACTGTTGACCAAGAGCGGCGGTTGTGTTTTCGCAACCCGCACGGACAACTTTGCCGCTGGCCTGGATGCGTTGCTGATTCAATTGCCGCCGCGTTTCAAGACTGCCCTGGGACAGGTCGAGAGACGGGCGGTTGTGCTCGGAGTTCGACCCGAAGATATCGGCCTGCAACCGGTGACGAGTGCCACAGCGGGTCGTTCGGATGGCGTCGCGGCAATCCAGGCGGCGGTTGAGGTGGTTGAGCCGCGCGGACCGGAGACGTATCTTTTCCTCTCGGCCGGCGCTCAAACATTGACCGCGCGCGTGGCGCCGGATTTTCCGTGCCGGCCCGGCCAGACTGTCGCGGTTTCTTTTGCCCCGGAGAAGGCTCACCTATTCGACGCGAACACTGAAGAGGTCCTCGACCCCAGCCATTATGGTCTGCTTCCATGATGACGAACGTTTCCCCGGTAAGGGCGAGCCCGTCCCGGCGAGCCGTGGCGGACGTATTGGGAACACGTTGGTGGCGGCTCGCTGGGGACAAGCTCGCCCTACCGGGTAACCGGGGATCGGGCGGGTGCGTCTTCTGGCTTGTGCGAGGTGTCTTGGCAGGCTCAAATTCTGCCGAAGGCTCTCAGGCGCACTGAAACTTATTCAAATCCATCAAACCAATTAAGGAACTCTATGAAAAGAAACATGCTCATCGGCGCATTGACCGTGCTGGCTGTTTCTCTCAATGCCGCGGACTCCAGCCCCAAAGACGCCGTCATCGCCGCGGCCAAGAAGCTCGGCGAAGCTGCCAATTACAGTTGGAAGCAAACGGTTGCCGTTCCGGAAGGCTCTCAGTTCCGCCCGGGCCCGTCGGACGGCAAAACGGAAAAGGACGGCTTTACCCTGGTCTCTTCGAGCTTTGGAGATAACACCATGCAAACCGTGGTCAAAGGAGGCAAAGGCGCGGTGACGAATCAAGACGGCGCGTGGCAGGGCCTGGCCGAGGTGGAACAGGAAGAAGGCTTCGGACGCTTCCGCGCCCTCATGGCCCGCAATCTCAAGACACCAGCCGTCCAGGCCGCGGAACTCGCCGCCGCCGCCAAAGATCTCAAGAAAGACGGCGACGCCTATTCCAGCGCTTTGACCGAAGAGGGCGCGAAGGAATTGCTGCGCTTCCGCAGGGGCGGCGATGCCACGACCAGCAACGCCAAAGGTTCCGTGAAGTTCTGGCTGAAGGACGGAGCGCTCGTGAAATATGAATTCAAAGTCAGCGGCACCGTCAGCTTTGGCGGCAATGACCGCGATGTGGACCGAACGACCACAGTTGAGATCAAGGACGTCGGCGCCACAAAAGTCAACGTGCCCGAGGAAGCGAAGAAAAAGCTTTCTTGATCAATAGGAGCGAGCGGCGGTGCTGCGGAGCCGCCGCCGCCCGTCCTCTTCTTATGAACCGTCTGTTCGGACCGTGGCCTTTAGGCCGCTTCAACGCCAAATTCCAGAGTGGGACCGGAAGCAGCCTAAAGGCTGCGGTCCGTGCAGTTTTCGGTTCATGGGCTATTGGCACGGCTTCTTGGCCGTGGAAACTTCCCATGAACCAACCCACACCTCCTTCCCAGGAGGGGAACTGAACGCTGCGACGTCGAACGAAGCCCCGCCTCCTGGGAGGGAGCAGGAGCCGGGGGCGGTGCAGAGGTTCAATGCACGAAGCTCCTTCGGAGAATTCCTGCCTCAAACCACGGATAATTTGCCTCAATACCAGGTCAGCGTCATCATTCTGAACTATCAAGGCGCGCCATGGATCGAGCGTTGCCTCGATTCCCTGCGGCGGCAGACGCTTTTTGCTGCGGCTGAAATCATCGTGGCGGACAATGCCTCGACGGACGGATCGGACAAACTCGCGGAGAAACTGACTCAATCCTGGCCGAACGCGCGTGTCATGCAGCACGGGAAGAACCTGGGCTATTGCGAAGGGAACAATCGCGCGGCGCAGGCGGCGCGTGGCCAGTATCTGTTCTTCCTGAACAACGACGCCTGGCTGGAGCCCGATTGTCTGGCTACCTTGCTGGCGGAAGTGCGAAGTCAGCGCGCGAACGCCGCCACGCCACTCGTGCTGAATTACGATGACAACACGGTCCAGCCGATCTGGGGCGCCGGGTTCGACGTTTTTGGATTGCCCAGCTTTGCCACGCGCTACGACCAAAGCCGCGATCTCTTCATGCCGCCCGGATGCTGTTTCCTCGTCGAGCGGGAATGGTTTGAGCGCATCGGTGGATTCGACAAGGCTTTGTTCATGTATGCGGACGAGTTGGATTTGTCCTGGCGGCTTTGGATCGCCGGGGGGCGCGCCATCGCGGTTGCGCGCGCGCGCTTGCACCATCATCTGGCGGCGAACGTGAATCCGGAAGGCGGGCGCATGAGCGAAGTGCGAACCAGCGCCACCAAGCGTTTCTACACGAATCGCAACGTGCTGCTCGTGCTGCTCAAGAACTGCCGGAATGTGCTGCTCCTTCTCGTCCCGCTGCAACTCGCGCTGTGGATTGCGGAGGCCTTCGCGAGTTTGCTGCTGATCCGGCGCGGGTCATTCGTTCGGAGGGCTTACGTGGACGCTTTGGCCGAATGCTGGCGCTTGAGGCCGCACGTGCTTTCCGAGCGCCGCCGCATTGGCCAGTTCCGCCGCCGCGGCGATTTCTGGATGCTGCGCTTTCTGCGCTGGCGTTTGAATCGCTGGGAGGAACTGCGGCGCGTGCTCCGTCATGGTCCGCCGAAGGTTGCCGGGGACTGATCTTCTCTCGTGGATCGAAACCTCGCATTCGAGATCGAATGCCCCAGAACTCCAACGCCCCACTCCTCCACTACTCCGATTCCTTCGTCTGAGGCTACTGCGTCTCCGGAATCTTCAGCAGTTCGTCCATGGTCCACGGCGCGGCGCGATCTTTGGTTTCCTCGCGGACGCGTTTCACATCTTCCAGTTTGATGGGCGGCGCCTTATTCCCCCAGGACTGGCGGATGAAGGTTAGAATGGCGGCGATGTTGGCATCGACTTGGTCCGGAGGGAACGCGGAGCCAAAAGGCACCATGGCTGTTGCAGGATTCCAATCCACGCCTTTCACTTTGAAAGGGCCGGTCGGTCCATGAAGCACGATTCGGATAAGCCGGTCCGGGCTCCCGATGACCCACTCAGACCCCGCCAAAGGAGGGAATTGACCGGGACTCCCCATCCCGTTCCCTTGATGGCAAGCGACACAGAGTTGGGTATAGAGAACTTCTCCCTTGGCAATCAGTTCTCCTGCCTCATCCTTGGGATTCGCCTGCTCGACCTGAGCGTAAGTTCGGTAAGGCTCGTACACCTGAGGATTGAATCCGCCAGCATAGTTTTCGATGTACAACTGCGCCCAGAAAAGCAAAACGCCCAGCAGCACCACCAGCCAGACGGGAGACTCCGCGTGCCCAGCGGTTGGTTCGGTTTCGACCAGCGGCTGGTTCAAGCCGCTGCCGGATGAAGCTCCGCCCTTCGATGGGGCATTCGGCGAACTGTGTTTCCGATCTGAATTCATTTCGCTTGAGGCTGGCCCGCCGGAGCTGGATTTGCGTTCGTGGCTCCCGCTGGAGGCTGGTTCGTGCTGGAAGCGCCAGGCTTCTTCCCAGGCAACGGCAAAGGAGCTTCAAAAAGTGGAACGTCGGCGCGCAGGCTTTGCAGGTAAGCTACGAGCGCGAGGGCTTCGGGTTTCGGCACGACTTCGAATCCAGGCTCCGGGGCAAATTCGCCGGAGAGTTTCAAGGCTTCTGGTGACGGCGAGCCGCTGATTTTCCGTTTCTCGAACAGGAATTTGTAGGGCGGCATCGTCGAACCTTTGGCCGTGATCTGCGGGTTGTAAAGGTGCAGCAAATGCGTTGCGGCATCCGGCTGGCGGACGCCGATGTTGGCCAGGTCCGGCCCCACGCGCAGGTTCCCTAGCATCACAGGGCGATCATACAAGTAGTCCGGCGCCACGCTGTGGCGCGCGCCCCAGCCGCGCTCAAAATCCGCGCCGAAGCCCCGCGCGCGGACTTGTTGTGTGTGGCAATAGTAGCACCCGTTTGCGCGATAGACGTCACGGCCTTCCTGAGCCAGGCCGTTTCGCGGCGCAGGATAGCGCGCACCCGCGGGAGGAACGGTCGTCTCCTGCATGCGCCCAAGCTGCATTTCCGGGACAAACACCATTCCCAGCCAGGACAGCGCCATCGCCAGATAAACGCCGAGAAAAATGATCGGGCCTTGATTCATGCGCGCCCTCCGGGACTCGTGATTGGGGACGGGCAGCACTCGGAACACCGGCAGTTCATGAGGAGCCGCGCGAAGTTGATTGCCAGGGCGCAGTTCCCCACCAGGAGCAGGAGCATTCCCAGAGTGCCCATGCCGAGGAACGGCACGGTGCCGCGCACTGTATCCAGGAACGCAAGGTTTGGATTATTCATGGCCGCGCCTTGCCGGATGCCGCCAATGATCAACGAAGCGCCCAGAAACGCCGCCCCGGCGGCGCCGCAACGAAAATGAAATTTCATAAGCGCCGGAGCCGGCCATTCGCATTGGGTAAGCCTGGGAACGACGTAATAAATGCCGCCCACCGCAACCATCACGAAAAAGCCGAACAGGAACAGTGAGCTCACGCCATTTCCGTAATGCGTGAATCGGGCAACTTCCGCGATCTGTCCCAGCAAGCCGAATACGACAGCGAAGGTCGATTGAATCGTTTCGGAGAGGTCCTGGTGGTGGGCGGACACGCTGGACGGCGCGCGAAGCAGGCTGATGATCTGCAGCAGGCTGGCGACGATGAAACAAAAGGCGCCGAACTTGAAGAAAGGCAGAATTGGATTTGGCCCCAGCTTTTGATCCGTTCCCTTCATCGTCAGGTGCCAGTTTGTGGCAACGGCTAAAAGGGGCACGAGCATCATGATACCCGCCGCGCCGCTCACACTGGCCAGCCAGCTTGGCACGGGTGTGCCTCCCTGAACTCCGCCCCAACCGCCGAAACATGCCAGCGACCAAAATCCGAACATCGCCAGACCGCGGCTGTGCAAGGGCCGGCCCGCCAGCTTGGGCAAAAAGTAGAAGATCGCGGCCAGCCCGAATGAGGCCAGCCAAATCCAATACAGGTTGTGCGTGAACCAGCCCGCGATCACAGCCTGCGCCACGCCCCGAGACGGAAAGTAAACCAGCAGCATCTCCGCCGTTGAAAAAATCCACGGAAACCAGAACAACGCCATCAGCAAATACCACTGCGAAACATACATCTCGCGCTCCGAGCGGAAATGAAACGTGAGCGTCGCGCAGAGTGCGATCGCCAGATACGCAGCCAGGAGAATCGGCGACGCGAACCCCGGCACTTCCAGGCCTTCATAGCCGCTTCCCGCGCCCGCGAGGATTCCCAGGGTGCCGACAAGAACGCCAAGATTCCAGAACAGACCAGCGATCGTGGTTGCGACCGGGCCGAAAACCGCAGCGCGGCTCAGTCGGGCGAGTATCCAGAGTCCAAGGCCCAGGCCCGCCAGCGCGGCAAATCCATAAATCAGCACGAATGAATAAGCTGGATAGACGCGGCCGTAGGTCAGCCAGGATGCGCCGGAAAGAAAACCCGGGAAACCCGGCGCGTGCAGTTTGATGGCGCTGACGAGTCCGAGGACGCTGGCGACAACCAGCCAGCCGACGCTGGACGCCAGGAGCATCGTGACCGGGAGGCAACTCGATCGGTTAATCTCCATCGGCGGGACGGCAGCCTGAGTCCTGGAAACGCTCTCCGTGGCTGGCGCTTGAACGCTCATCATTGACTTTGGATTACTCGAAGCTTGGCGGCGGTTTCGGAGGCGGATTGAACTTGTTCCAGCGCGCAATCAGGTTGGACCGCCCGGCGGCCGGGTCTTTCCACTCCTGGAGGGTCAATTGCGCAGCCCGCCCCAACTTGAGCTTCTGGCCATCATTTTCCACAACCGGCAAACGCACTTGTCCCTTGGTCGCGTCGATGTAGCCGTAGGTTTCAAGCTCTTTCACAGCCAGATTTGCCTCAGCCGCGGCCTTGCGCCGTTCTTCGATGCGCTTGCCATCCACGGGCGGCGGTTGCGTGTACTGGCGCATTAGCCAGACAATGCCCGCCATGACCAGGAACGAGCCGAGGATGCCGACGCAATACGCGCCGATTCTGGCCTTATCCCCGCAACACGATTCGCTATTCATTAGAATTCCACTCTGTGAGACTTCAGATTTGAAATTTGAGATTACCTTGCGCCGCGGCTTTGGGCCGCCGGAGGCACATAAACTTCCATGGTCTCGGCGAAGCGCGGATCACGCTGCGGATAGGGCGGATGCGCGTTGAAACTCCGGATGAACAACTTGGCCAGGGCGCCGCCGATGAACGCGAAACACGCGGCATCGAGCCAGATCCATTGTCCCGGGAAGCCACCGGGGTGTATCACCGGCATGATGTTGTAGGACAGATCACAGTAGTGCATCAGCCAGGCCCACACGCAAAGCGGGAGCATCACGGCCAGGTTCAGTTTCGCGTCGATGCGCAGGAGCGTCAGAAACGGCAGAAGAAAATGGCCGAAGATGATGACCATACCAATGTCCCACCACGATCCTTGCTCGCGCTGAATGTACCAGAAGGTCTCTTCCGGAAGAGCCGCGTTCCAAATCAGAAAATACTGGGAAAAAGTGACGTAAGCATAGAAGACGGTGAACGCAAACCAAAGCACGCCTGTGTCGTGAAACTGGCGTTCGCGCACGACATGACGCAACGGCCCGGCTCGTTTCAACACCACCAGGAGGACGTACACGGTCGCCAGCGTCGTCCAGACACTGGCCGCGAAGTAATACACGCCGTACATCGTGGAGAACCATTGGTGCTGCAAGGATTTCATCCAATCGATCGCCGCCAGCGTTAGAGTGACCGCGAAGAGGAAGATTCCGGCCGCCGCGTAGCGCCGCATCCGGAAGGTGCACTCGGCCGCGCCGGTTTCATCCTGCTTCAACGACCATTTGCGCAAACCGCGGGTCAGGAAGATCCAGATGCCGAACAAGACTGCCACACGGGCATACCACATCGGCACGTTGAGATAAGCGTGCTTGGCGTGAAGCGCGTGATCTGCATTGGCCGGGTCCATCCAGGGATAGATTCTTGGCGCCAGAATCAACACGGGGATGAAGAGGGCGAGCATCCAGGGCGCGAGACAGGCGAGGTGTTCGACGAAACGCCTTAACGGCACCGTCCACATGGCATCGAACAGGTGATGCAAGATCACCAGGAACAGCGACCCCAGACAGATGCTGAGGAAAAACATGAACGCCAGCAGCCAGGAATAGCCCAGTTGTTTCGGGTCGATCGCCAGGCCAATCAGGGCCAGCCCGCCCCCGGCCGCCATCAGGATTGTCGGCAGTTTTCGCCATCGGGACAAATCCAGCGAACCGGGAGCGGCAGACTCAGTGTGCGAACTCATAGAGCTTTGCTTAAAGTTGACCGCCGCCAAGTCGCAAGGCGCAAAACGGAAAACGGAAAACGTTCATTCGCTATTTGGCTAAGGTTGACCGGAGCGATTCGGGCACGTCTTCGAGGCTGCCTAATCGGCTCCTTTGCAGCGCCCGCGCGTAAGCCACAATCGCCCATCGTTCCTCGACGGAGACCTGCGCGGCGTAAGGTCCCATCAACTGGCTCGGACTTCCATTCTTGATCGCGTAATAAATCTGGCCGTCCGGCATCTGGATGATCCGTGCGTCATGAAGGTTCGCCACGGTCGGCATGGCGATCTTCTTGATCACGCCGTTGCCGTCGCCGGTCGCCCCGTGGCATGGCGAGCAGTAGATCTGGTAGAGGTCACGGCCACGATCCAAGAGCCGTTCCGTGATTTGGAAGGGGATGGACTCGACAAAATTGGTCGTGCCCGCGATCAGTCCGGAATTCACCGGCGCATCCTCGTGGAACGGGTAAACGGGATTGTTGGCGTCGGCGTTGATCAAGCCTTGAAAGGGCGCGGCGCGGGCAATCGTCCCCTGGACCGGCAAGCGGGAGCTTCGGCCGTCAGCAAAAAAGCTGTTGCGGTCCTGTGGACGAAGCTTGGGCTGGCGGTCCATGTCCGGGAACACCTCGATCGGAGGTTTTCGCGAGGTGCTGCCGCGAAAACCGGCGACTCCGACCACGAGCACGCCTGCGAGCACGAACATGAGCAGAAAGTAACGCATCTATTCCTCCGCGACCTCGAGGTGCTTGCTGCCGGCCGATTCCAGCAACTTGCGGGTTTCAGTGTCGGAGTACTTCGGGTCGTCGCACTCGATCACAACGAAGAATTTGTCGTGCGTGACGAAGACAAAGCGCCGGGTCTTCAGGAGCGGATGGTACAGCTTCGGCAGCCGATTGAGGAACAGCATCCCGAAAAGCGAGCCAAACGCGCCGAACAGGATCGTCAGTTCGTAAGCGGGCGGGAAGGAATAAATCGGGCTGAACATGGGCTTGCCGCCGACCGTGATGTTGTAGTCGTGAGCGTTCATGTACCAGATCATCAACATGCCCGTAATGTAACCGGTCACTCCCCCAATGAAGGTGAACCAGCCGACTCGCGAATTGCGCAACCCCATCGCCTTGTCCATGCCATGCACCGGATAAGGCGTGAAGACGTCCCAGCGGGTGAATCCGTGGTCGCGCACTTTTTCCGCCGCGTGCATCGCCGCGGCCGGCGTGTCGAACTCGGCGATGATGCCGTAGGCTCTGGCTGGGCTGCTCATCAGTGGTGCCCTCCAATTCTTGCGCCGCCCATCGGATGGTGCGGGTCTGCTTGCGGGGTGACGCCCTTGACTTCGGAAATCGCCAGCACCGGCAAGAAACGCACGAACAGCAAGAAGAAAGTCAGAAACAGGCCGAAAGTCCCGACGAACGTGAAAATGTCCACCCACGTTGGAATGAAGTAACCCCAGTTGGAAGGCATAAACTCGCGCGCGAGGGTCGTGGCAATGATCACGAAACGCTCGAACCACATTCCGATGTTCACCGTGATGGAAAGGATGAACACGGCAATCACGTTGGTCCGGATCTTCTTGAACCAGAAAAGCTGAGGCAAAACGACATTGCAGGTGACCATGATCCAGTAGGCCCACCAATACGGCCCGGTCGCGCGATTAATGAAAGCCGCCAGTTCGTAAGGATTGCCTCCGTAGTACGCGATGAAAAACTCCGTCGAATAGGCATAGCCAACAATTGAACCGGTCGCCAGCGTGACTTTGCACATCAGATCAATGTGCCGAACCGTGATCACTTCCTCCAGATGACACAGCGAACGCAAAGGAATCATCAGCGTGAGCACCATCCCGAATCCAGAAAAGACAGCCCCGGCCACGAAGTAAGGCGGGAAGATCGTCGTGTGCCATCCGGGCAACTGCGCGACTGCGAAGTCAAAGGACACAATGCTGTGGACGGACAAAACCAGCGGGGTGGAAAGACCGGCGAGCAGCAGGTACGCCTTCTCGTAATTGCTCCAGTGGCGATTCGATCCGGTCCAGCCCAGCGCGAACAGACCGTAGAGAAACTTCCGGACTTTGCTCCGGGCTCGATCCCGCATAATGGCCAGGTCTGGGATCAGCCCCATGTACCAGAAGAGCGCTGAAACCGTGAAATAGGTGGAAACCGCGAATACATCCCATGTCAACGGCGAACGGAACTGCGGCCAGATCGGGCCGTTGGAGTTCGGGAACGGCAGCATCCACCAGTCAAGCCAGGCGCGCCCGACGTGAATCAACGGAAACAGGCCCGCGCACATGACCGCGAAAATCGTCATGGCTTCCGCCGCGCGGTTGATCGAAGTCCGCCAGCGTTGCCGGAGCAGGAAAAGGATCGCCGAAATGAGCGTCCCGGCGTGGCCGATGCCGATCCAGAACACGAAATTGGTGATATCCCACGCCCACATGACCGGATGGTGCAAGCCCCAGACGCCCACACCTGTGGAAATCTGGTAAGTCACGCAGATCACTCCGATCAGGAGCATCAGACTGCTCGGAACGAAAGCGATCCACCACCAGAGGGGTGTTTTTCCCTCCGCGACCGAAGCGACTTTGTCGGAAATCCACCCCAGGTTTCGCTGATTGAGAACCAGCGGCGGACGCTCCAGTTCTGGCGGCGGAGCGTGAACTTTGATTGAAGTGGGAATCGCGCCGTCAGCCATTAGTGCGCTCCTTTTTCGTGCGAAGCCGCGGCGGGCGTATGCGTGCCTTCACCGGCGCCATGAGCTTTGCCGTGGGCTTCCATGGGGTTCGAACCGCTGCGGTCCATGTACTCTTTCAGAATGCCGGGCGCCTCGCTGTATTTGTGAGGATCGGGCATGTTCGGGTTCGGATTGCGAATCCGCGCCAGGTACGTCGTGCGCGGGCGCGTATCCAGGAAGCCGAGCACTGCATAATCGCGATCCTGCTTTTTGAGCTGGGAGACCCGGCTGTTCGGGTCGGCCAGATTGCCAAAAACGATTGCTTCGGCCGGACACGCTTGTTCGCAGGCCGTTTTGATGGTTCGGTCCGGCACCTGCACGTTTCCGGAATCTCCTGCCTTGACCTTTTGTTCGACCTTGGCGTGTTCGATACGCTGGACGCAGAAGGTGCATTTCTCCATGACGCCGCGCATCCGCACTGAGACTTCCGGATTCTTGGCGAGTTTCATCAAGTCCCATTGATCGTCCGGAACGCTGCCCCGGGAAGGATCCTTGAACCAGCGCTTTAGTTCCCACTCGCCCTCATTGAAGCTGGTGAAAGGGTCTCGGTAAAGTTTGTCGAGAGGCCGGCGGTTGTAGTCAAAATAATTGAAGCGGCGAACTTTGTACGGGCAGTTGTTCGAGCAAAACCGCGTGCCCACGCAACGGTTATAGACCATCACGTTCAGGCCTTCTTCGTCGTGAACGGTGGCGTTGACCGGGCAAACGCTCTCGCACGGCGCGTTCTCGCAATGCTGGCAAAGAATCGGCTGATAAGCGATCTGCGGATCGTCGATGTTCCCCGCGAAATACCGGTCCAATCTCAGCCACGCCATTTCGCGGCCTTTGATGACCTGGTCTTTGCCCACAATGGGGATGTTGTTTTCGCTCTGGCAGGCCACAGCGCAAGCGGTGCAGCCGACGCACTTGCTCAGGTCGATCGACATGCCCCATTGATGCGTGTCGCTTTTCACGGCCGGTCCACGGAGGCGGCCCCCGGCCTTTTGCTTTTCTTCCTCGTACACCCGGTAAGGGTGTTTATAGATCATGAGCGGCTCGCCGGTCTTGGGATCCTTGGCGATATGCTGCATGTGCTCCGGCGCTTCGAGATCCATGTTCTTGGCGAACTTCGGATGCTCGTCGAATTGCTTTTTCGTTGCCTCGCGAATGAGCGGGCGGCCTTCCATCGCGCCGTGCTCCTGCGTGCCGGCCAAGTCGTAAATCTCCGGCGTCGCCGTAATCTTGCCGCCCGCCGCGAAATGCTCGCCGGCAGCCGGGCGCAATCTGTAAGCGTTGTAGCCCGCGGGCTGGCCTGAATGAAGTCGTCCAATGCGGCCGGTCTTTTCCCGGCCATAACCGAGCGTCAACCCCACGGTGTAATCCGCGAGTCCGGGGAGAATCCAGATCGGGCCTCGGATTTTTCTCCCGCTCAGATCGACTTCGACAAGCTGGTTCTTGAAGAGACCTTTGCGAACCACGGGCCCGCGAGACTTTTCATCGAACTCGCCGACGCCCAGTTCGCTGGCCGTTTTGGGGCTCACCAGGATGGCATTGTCCCAGGTGAGTTTCGTAATGGGGTCCGGGGTCTCCTGGAGCCAGCCGTTGTTGTTGAATCGACCGTCGTCCAGGCTGTAGCTGCGATGGAACACAACCTCCAGTCTGTCCCGGCCCGGCGCGGCCGGAACTGAAACAGCCTGCAAAGTGCGCGTCACGGCCGATGAATCGAGTTGACCGCTCACCGGTTTCGCAGCGCTCCCCGCCAGATATCCGTCGTGCAAGAACTTCCGCCAAACGTTTTCGCCTTCACCTGCGGTCCCTCGGAAGGTTTCGCGAACGATTTCGTAAGGGTTGGTCTTCTCCAGACGGCCGATTCGCGCCAGAACTTCGAGTTCGCCTATGCCGCCAAACAGCGGCTCGATCAACGGCTGAATTGGAACCAGCGCTCCGTCTGCGGTGCGGGCGTCACCCCATGACTCCAGGAAATGGGCCATTGGAAAGTGCCAGCCTTTGGTCGGAAAGCTTTCATCCTCGTAATAGCCCAGCCGGACAATCGTGCCCGCTTTGGCCTGTGCTTGCGCCCAATTCAAATCGACTGGCGCGTTGTAGGCCGGATTGCCACCGAGGATCACGAGCGTGGTAACTTGGCTGGCATTAAGCGCTTGAGCCAAATCGGAGATGGATCCGCCCACCGGCGGGGGCGCATCGTGCAGAAGAACCGTCGTGCCGACGTTCCCCAAAGCCGAGTTGATGGCATGAGCGATCAGATGGGTTGCCAGCGGCTGGCGATGCCCTGCCAGCACGACCGTATGGCCGGCGTTTCCAGCGGCCAGCAAATCTTTGGCGCACTCAACGATCCATGAGTCATTCCCCGCAAAACCGGCGGCAAGCTTCGTCAGACCGGCCTGCAATTCGTTAGAGGCGCCTCCCTTTTGCTTGAAGATCTCCAGCGCCAGGCGCGCTGCGAAACTTTGCACGGCACTCGTCGGAACGCGGAGCCGATGGTCCGCATTGGCCCCGGTGAGCGTGAACAGGCCTTCGACCGCGTATAGCCGGTTCATTGGCTTGGCCGATTTTTCCGGGTTTCGGCGGCTGGCGAAGCGCCGGACGTTCACATAGGTGTCTTCCTCCGCGCCCAGGAAATCGCAGTCCAGCGAGACAATCACGTTCGCTTCGTCCAGTTTGAAGTAAGGCGCCACGGGCTTTCCAAACGCCAGTGAGGCCGCCTGGCGGTGGACGTCGAAATCGACCGGTTCGTAAGTGTGCCAGCGGGCGTTCGGATACTTTGCGGAAATCAATTGCTGGAGCCGCGCGCGTGACGGCGAGCTGCTTCGTTCCAGAAGAAACGCCAGACCCTGGCCCCCATTGGCCCTGGCCTGATCCGCAATTCGCCCTAATTCCTCCAACGCTTTCTCGCGCGTTTCGGCGTTTCCATCGCGGGTAAAGCGCGTGGCGCGGTCCGGGTCGTAAAGATTCAGAATCGAAGCCTGAGCGAATTGATCCGTGCCGCCGTTGCTGTCGGGATGATCCGGGTTTCCTTCGATCTTCGTGGGGCGGCCTTCGTGGGATTTGACCAGCAGCGGGACCGCGCTGGATCGGGTTGGGAACGCGGTTGCATAGTACTGAGCCACGCCGTGAATGTAACCCTCCGGCATTTTGGAGAAGGGCACGATGTTCTCCACGGGTCGTCGGCAGCCCGTCAAACCGAGTCCGCCGAACAAGAACGACGCGGACATGATCTTGACGAAATAACGGCGGGAAACGGGGTCCGTGAATTCGCTGGCTCCGGCGGGAAACTCCCGTTCCAGCCACTGCCGGAATTCGGGCGTGTCCGCCAACTGGTCCAGGCTGCGCCAGTATTTTGGGCCCACGTCCGGCTCGGGACAAGGTGGAGGGATCGTTTTCATCGGTGGCACGCGGAACAACTCTGCGAAGTTTGGATGGCCCAATCGTGCATGAATTGATCGCCTTTGGTTTTCTGCATCTGCGCGGCGGTTTTCGGGTCGTCACTCCACTTCCAATCCAGGTCCGTGATCTTATCCAGAGGACGCAATTTTTCGGCGGGGTTGCGATGACATTCCAGGCAAAAAGCCATGCTGAGCGGCTTGGCGTGGTACACCTCATCCATTTTGTTGATCTGGCCGTGACATTCCACGCAACTGACCCCGCGCCGGACGTGAACGGAATGATTGAAATACACGTAATCCGGCACCTTATGAACCTGCACCCAGGGGATCGACTTCCCGGTCTGAGCGCTTTCCCGGACCATGGCCAGCCGGGGATCATTGGCCAGCACCTGGTTGTGGCAGTTCATGCACGTTGAGGAGCTGGGAACATTCGAATACCACGATTTTTCCACGGCATGGTGGCAGTACCGGCAGTCCAGTTTCAATTGATCAACATGAACCGCGTGGGAGAAGGTCACAGGCTGGATGGGCTGATAGCCCACGCGAGTGTATTTTGGAGTGAAATAGTACCAGACCCCGACAATAGTAGCGGCTCCGATCAGCGCCCCGCCGAATAAAACCTTGGCCGGCAGTTGATTTGTCCACTTTGGAAAAATATCGGACATCGATGGTTTGGTTACTGGCCGCTCAGTCTCTTACGCCGGTGCCGGTATCTATTAGAGAATTACGGACTGTTGTTCAACTGTAAAAACGCCTGATCACTCTATGGTGGAGCTGCAGGCTCGAAAACAGGGCCGTTTGCCCTAAATCTCGGCGACAGGGGGAGGCTTTTAGCGCACTCTTGGGCCGGAGTGCAAGTCCGTTCGCGCCGCAGGACATTTTATCTGCCGAAGTAATGCTGCGGATAAGCGCGCTTTTCAGCCAGCTTGACCGTTGAAAGTTGATCTGAGGGCGAGGGTTCCTGCCGAGACTTCGGGTGCAAAAGAAGTCAGCGTTAGAACACAACGATGTTCCGCAGATTACGAAATCAATGCGCGTGGCCGCCGATGATCTCAAGGTGAAGCGAGTTTTTGAGATTTACCCAGGTCCGGATACATTTGCTCTCGATGAATCCGGGCGGTTTGTGGCTGTGGCTTGGCGTGATTTGGCGAGTTTGATGACACGGCTGAGTTGACCAACGGCGGAACAATGCTCCCCTTTGTTGCCCTAATTGTGCTATGAATGTTCAGATTTCGTTTGTGCTCCCAACGACCTTCAAGTTGATCGTCGCAGCGACAGTCACAGCGCCGGCGCTTCCGGGAGCAAATGGAGCCGCTCCCGTTGAAGGACACAGTCCACACCGCACACCACCTACTGAACTCGCACCGTTTTTCACTCCTCCGGGCGCCTACCGCTCCGACTTCGGCAGCTTCCGGTCGCCGCTGATCTTTGCCGATGGAACGCGGGTCAACACGCCGGCTGATTGGCCGCGCCGCCGCGCAGAAATCCTCTCCGCGTGGCACAAGATCATGGGGCCCTGGCCGCCGCTCATCGAAAAGCCACACGTCGAGATCGTGCAGACCACTCGCCGCGAGACGATCACCCAGCAGCAACTCCGGCTGGAAATCGCGCTGGGCGGCGAAAGGGTGGATGCGCTGCTCCTGATCCCGGAAGGGAAGGGACCGTTCCCCGCGGTCGTCGTGGTCTATTACGATGCGGAGACGGGTGTAGGCCTTGGCGCGCCTTTGCGCGACTACGGCTGGCAATTGGCCAAACGCGGCTTCGTCGCGCTCTCGGTGGGAAAGCCGAACGCGCGTGTCGAGCTCGCGAACACAACCACCAATCGCCCGCGATCCGAAGCGTACCTGGGGCCGGTCGGCCAACCCGTGCGCGTGCAAGCGATCTCAGCGCTGGCTTATGCCGCGGCCAATGCCCACACCGTCCTGGCGCAGCGGCTCGACGTTCGACCGGACCGCATCGGGATCGTGGGCCATTCCTTCGGTGGCAAATGGGCGATGTTCGTTGCGTGCCTTTACGACAAGTTCGCCTGCGCGGTCTGGTCCGACCCCGGGATCGTTTTTGACGAGCGCGACCGCCGCAAACAGAATCCGGGCGGCAGCGTGAATTATTTCGACGTCTGGTATCTCGGCTTCGAACTCGGCGGCGTGGCTGATCCGAAAAACGCCGGCCCTTTCCGCAAGCTGCCAAGCGAAGGCCAGGCCAGGACCGGCGCTTACAAAGCGTTGGTCGAAGGCGGACACGATTTGGTGGAACTCCACGCCCTCATGGCTCCGCGCCCGTTCTTGGTTTCAGGCGGCACGGCCGACCTGCCCGAACGCTGGCCGGCGCTGAACCACTCCATCGCGGTCAACAAGCTGCTCGGCTTCGAGAATCGTGTCGCCATGACCAATCGTGACACGCACAATCCGACCCCGGAAGCCAACGAGCAAATCTATCGATTCTTCCAGTGGTGGCTGGCTGATTAAGTTCCGAGTTCAAAGTTTAAGGCTCAAAGAGTTTAGTTCAGTTTGGTTGTCTAACTCGTGTAATCACTCTTCCGATGAACCTGACGGTAGGGCGAGCCTGTCCCCAGCGAGCCGAGACGGACGTGTTCCAAGAACGTCGAGCAGCTCGCCGGGACGGACTCGCCCTACCGTCAGGTTCATGGGCCGGGAGCATGGTAATCAGACCAACGAAGCTTCCCAGGATCGACGATGAATACGACCAAAGCGCAAGAGACCCGAGTCATGTTTGAGGGAGTTCAGCCGATCCTTCGCGTTGGCGACCTTAATAAGGCGAGTGTGGATTACTACGAATGACCATGAGACGACTGCGATACAGCGTGGCGGTGAGTGTGGACGGATTCATCGCGGGACCGAACGGCGAATACGATTGGATAATCATGGATCCCTCGATCGACTTCGATGGCTTCTTCAAGGAATTCGACACGCTGGTTATGGGCCGGCGCACGTTTGAGGTCGCCGGAGGCGGAAGCACGCCGGAGATGCGCACGATTATCTGTTCGAAAACATTGCGCGCGTCTGATCATCCGAATGTCACAGTAACCAATGATGCGGTCGCTACCATCGCCGGGCTGAAGGCGACGGCCGGGAAGGACATCTGGCTCTCTGGAGGCGGAGAGCTCTTTCGCAGCCTTCTCGATGCGAAGCTCGTATTGAAGAGAATGATCGCGGTGGACGGGCGTGGCTGTGTTTACGTCAACGGCGGCGGAATGGCATGGCTTTGAGAAAATGATGGATGGTCTCGGAACCGGCCAGGTGCTCGCCGTCAAAGCGCCTAAACCAGGCGTGGGGTGGCCTTGATTGGGGAAGCGAACTGATCGCTCGCCTCACTCCCATGATTGCATCCCTGCGGGACGTCTGGCTGACTGGGCGCGTTGAGAGTGGCCGACGCGCCGCCGATTGCAAATCGGCGATACGGAAGAGTGCAACTCTGCGCTACGAGGACAGAATCATGTCGGTGGCCTTTTGGACTGCGGCAAGCGAAGCGCGACACCGCTTTGGCCGCGCCGACCGTCTCCCCAAAGCAGTGTCTCCACTGGGCTCTGCCATGCAGTCCAAAATTGTCGCGACCTGCGACATTTTCGGGCTACACTTCGGCATGTTCGCCTCGGCCTTCACTCCGCGTCTCCGCTCCATCACCGGCCTCATTGGGACACGACCTGCCATGCTTATTCTCAACGCGTTTCTCGGACTGACCGCACAGGCACCGGTCGGTCTGGCCGCCGACGCCCCGCTTACGCCTTCAACCCTCGTCAAATTTGCCGATGCCGGCGAAGCGGCGATGGAACTCGGCCGGAAAGACGCTTTCGTGGACTCGCTCAGCCCATTCGACCGCGCTGCCCGGAAGAAGACGGATCAGCCCGTTTCGCAAGAGGAGTTTCTTCAGTTCGTCTCGCAACAGGCGCTCGGATGGCAAGGCCCGGAAATCGGCCGCCTCACGCGAGTTCTCGGCCGTATCAGCAACAAGATCGAACGTCTCCAGCTCCCGTTGCCCTCGGTCATTCGGCTCCTGAAAACGACCGGCAAGGAGGAAGGCGGCGCGGCCTACTGTCGCGGCAACAATATCCTCATCTCGGCGAAGCACGCCGCCGCTCCCGATCCGGTGTTGGAGCGGCTCCTGACGCACGAACTCTTTCACATCTTGAGCCGGAACAACCGCAAACTGCGCGACTCGCTTTACAGCATCGTCGGCTTCAGATTCTGCGGCGAAGTGGCGTACCCGAAGGAGCTGGCGGCGCGAAAGCTCACGAACCCGGACGCGCCGGTCATCGAGCATTTCATCACCGTAACCGCGCAGGGAAAGCCAACGCCGGTCGTGCCGATTTTGTTCTCGAAAGAAGACAATTACGATTTGAGGAAAGGCGGCGAGTTCTTCGCTTATCTGACGTTCAACCTTCTGGTGGTCGAGCAGCGTGGCGAAGCATGGTTTCCCGCCTATCAGGAGTCCGGCCCGCGACTTCTCGATGCGGACGAGGCCGAAGGCTTTCGCGAGCAAATTGGCCGGAACACGGAGTACGTCATCCACCCGGAGGAAATTCTCGCGGACAATTTCGTGCTACTCGTTCAGAACGCCCGGGACGTCAAAACGCCTCGAATCCTGGAAGAGATGCGGCGCATCCTCACGACCGTGCGACCGGTCGAATAGCAGAGCCTCCTCACTGTCGGCGAATTCTCAAGAAATAGACCAGCGCCAGGAAATCATACGCCGCGTGGGTCACAATCGGACACAGGAGGTTGCCCGTCGCCATCATCAAGCCGCCCAGATAAACGCCGATCAGTGCCGTCACCCACGCGTAATTCCACGTGATGGGATGCACGCACCCGAACAGAAGGCTGGATACCACCAAAGCCGAAAACGGGCCGAGCACCGCGCTCAACCTTTCCTGAATCAATCCCCGGAACAGCAACTCTTCGCCGACACCCGCCAATGCGGAAATCACCGCCAACTGAAAAATCGACCACGTCGCGAAGAGCGGCTGCACGGTTTGCTCCAAAACCAGCCGAATGTCCCGCAGCAGAACGGGCTCGAATTTCCACAGGCTGACAAACCACAGCAGCGGGGGGACGCTTGCCGCCAGTCCGAGAGCAGCGTCCGCGAAACGCCAGTGCAGCCGCGCCGTGGGCGGCTGGTGCAGCGCGTAACCGAGCGCGACCGCGAGCAGTCCGAGCGATGCCTCGCCCGCGCAGGCGAACAGGAACCAGTCAAGTTTGGGCCGTGTCATCAGCAGTCCAGTTGGGCAGGAATTAGCGAGGAACCACACTCTGGCGTGCCGAATTTCACTCCTCATTTTTCGAGAATGGATTGATGACCGGCACGCCCGTGTTCTTGTATCCGTCCTCGTCGCGGCTCACGACGGTAAGATCGTGAACAAGCGCTGTTGCCGCCAGCAATGAGTCGAGGACCGGTGCGGGCTGTTGCAACCCCAACCGTCCCCATTTGTCAGCCACGCGTTCGTCAACCGGCAGGATGCGGTCAGCGAAATCGCGCGTGAGTCCCTGTAGCCACCTTTCCAAGTTCCGAGCCTGAACCTGATCGCGGAGCCGAATGCGTTCAAGCCCTTGTCGGATTTCTCCCAACACCAACACGCTGACGAAAAGTTCTTCCGGCTCGACTCCGCCAACCCAGGCGCGCACGCCGGCATCACCGCGAGTTCCCTTGCGAAGCTCGCTTACGATGTTCGTGTCGAGCAGGAAGCCACTCACAGTTTGACAGGACGCCCAACTTGGAGACCGCGTTCGAAGTCCCGGTCATTGCCAACGTCTGGCATTGAGAGCAAGAATTCCTTGAACGACGGTCGTTCCTTAGAGGCCCCAAGCAGCGCCGCACGAAGGACACGACGATGTTCTTCTTCCACAGACACGCCATGCTTACCGGCTTGTTCCTTAAGTTTCTTTACGATTTTGTCTTCGACATTTCTAACCAGAAGTTGCGGCATAACAATGTTGTCTTCGTTTTTGATAGCATTGATAGCAAGGCTTGACGCGGAGGTGAAGTGCAAAGTCGCAATGGACATCGCACCCGTTGCATTCCCAAGTTTATCAGTGGCACAGGCAACTTGCCTGTGCCGTCCGGCTACCAGCCGGACGGCACGGTCGCGGATCAGTCCCGGACGGATCGCAAGGAATTACCCGCCACCTTTCACGCGGCAGGTTGCCGCGCGAGGCGGGCTGGTAGCCCGCCCAGGGCCTTCATGGAACGACTGCACGCCGGCAGCGCGCTCCAAAGAACTGGGCGCCGCCCGTCACTGCGCCCCCTCATCCGCGACCATAAACTCCAGCAGGTCCGCCAGGTTCTGTGGCGCCAAGGACGCTTCCAGCCCTTCCGGCATGATCGATTGGTTCTGGCTCTGGATGCGGCGGATGTTAGATCGAAGCACGCTGGTCTCCACGCCGAAGGCTTGGCGCAACGTGACGCTCGTGGCGTTTTCGGTCGCGATCAGGCCCAGGTAACTTTCGCCATCCTTGGTCTCGACCAGGTAGTTCAAGTAACTCGGCGCCACTTCGCGGTTCGGATCGAGAATACTCACGAGCAATTTCTCCTTCCCGTTGGAGCGGACGCTCGCCAAATCCGGTCCCACTGCGTAGCCTTCCTTGCCCGCGCGATGGCAGGATAAACAACGTTCCTGGTAAACCTTCCGGCCGCGAGCCGAATGGCCCGCCAGATCCAGCGACGACCGGAATTGTTCGATCGTTTTCTCGCGATCCTTGGAGTGCGTCGCCGGCAGAAGCTGCGCCGCGCGCTGGCGAATCTTCGCGTCGGCATGCCCGCGCAAGAAGGCCGTCTGAGTCGCGGAAAGGTCGGCGCGTTGAATCATGTTGGATTCGAGGCCGTCCAGCAAAGCGCCGATCTGCTGGGGCCGCGAGGTCAGCGCGTTCAAAACTTCGCTGCGGGAGCGGGGCGTAAGCTGCGGCCAGCTTCGCACCATCGCGTGCCCGGCTTCCGCTTCACGGAAACGCGCCAGCGCGCTGATCGCCGACGCCTGGACCGGTCCGGCTGGATTCGACGACAAGATTGAAGAAAGCGTCGCGCCCGCGTCGGTCCAATTTAGAGCCCCGAGCAATTGAATGGCCGGGATGCGTTGGGCTTCGGGCTCGTGGCCATCACGAGCGGCTTCGGTAGCATCCTGCTGCATGGCCTTGAGCCGCTTTTGCGTCTCCGAATCCAGATCGCGCAACTCCAGGCCGGCGGATCGGAGCCCATCCAACAACGGCCTGGCCAGCGTGTAGGTGTCGTTGCGGCTTGGCAGGCTTCGGAGGTGCGCGACAATCGCCGCAATGTCTTTCAGGTTTTTCCGCGCCGCAATCAGACGGAGAAGCTGGTTGAAAAACTGGCGGCCCGCGAGCGAATCTCTCTTGGCCAGGAATTCAGTTCGCGCATTCGTTCCCGCAACCAGGGAGAAAAAGAACGAAGCATCCGCTGCGTCCCCCAACGAATTCAACACCGCCGCGCCAATCCAGGCGTCGGCGCAATCTCGTGCCGCAATGGCGGACGAAGCCTGGGTGCGTTCGGGACGATCCACCGCGCCGAGCAGGAAGGCCAGTTGATACCGCACGCGAGCATCCGGGTCGGACGAACGCGACACCAGCTTCAGCCACAGGCCTTGGGGAAACGGCTTCTGTTTGGCGAGCAGATTTCTGGAAAGCCTGACTGCGTGCTCGCGCACGACCGCGTCGGGGTCCGACAATCTGTCGAGCAAATGCTTCTCGTTCACGGCGCCCAGTCCGCTCAGGGCATACAGCGCGGGGACTCGGCCCGAGGCCGTGCCGGTCCCATCCAGCATCTTCTCCAGCATCGGAATCGCTGACGTGTCCTGCCGCTGATAAAGCAAACGCGCCGCCGTGTCGCGATGCCAGCCGTTCTCGTGCCCGAGCGTTTGGACCAGTTCCGCCGTCGAAGCGCGGCCCAGCTTGGGCAACGCCGGTTGCTTGAATCCGTCGGGCACGATGCGGTAAATCCGGCCGCGATCATTGCCGCGATTCAGGTCGAGGTGTTGCTTGATGTTGGGGGGCAGCGACCACGGATGTTCGATGATTTCGCGATACATGTCCGCGACATAGAGCGTCCCGTCCGGCGCGTTGGCAAATTGCACCGGGCGAAACCAGTTGTCCTTCGACGCGATGAATTCGGTTTTCAATTCGTCCGCCGGCCGCCGCCCGACCAGGCTTGCTCCTTCCGGGAAGAGTTGCTTGCGATGGATCAAGTTGCTCCCGCAATCCGCGACGATGACGTTGCCGCGATATTCCTTGGGCCACGCGTTGCCGCGATAAATCGTCACGCCGGTGGCGGCGGTAAAATACCCGGACGGATGGCCGCCGCCTTCGATGGGTCCCGGCACCAACCCGGCCACGCGCCAGCGCGTCCGGATGACGCGCCAGGGTTCGTCCGGGCTGATGCGATAGACCGCGGCGGCCGGACCGTCTTCGGCGATGTTCACGAGCGGGTTCGGCATTGAGAACCGCGGGTTGGCCTTCACGTCTGCGTCGTCGTACATCAGCATCTGAAGGTGGGCGCTGTTGCTGCAAACGAACTTCCGCCCCGCGTCATCGAAACTCAGGCCGTGCTGCCCGCCTCCGCTCTCCGCGCGCAAATCCAGCGTGCGCGGATCAAACGAAAAATCGCGCCCGCGCAATTCGACGAGCTGCATTTGCGGGTTCTTTGGCGAAGCCACGCGTCCGCCGTTGCCGCTCGTGGCCCCGTGAATGCGGTTGTCCAGCCCCCAGGTGAAGCTGTTCAAAAGCGCCTGCACATTCAATCGCTCGACGCCCGCGGCAAAACCCGTGAAAATCACTTCCCGCGTGTCGGCCACGCCGTCGCCGTTGGTGTCCTTCAAGAAAAGCACGTCGGGGCTGGCGCCGACAAAGACTCCGCCGTCATAGCAGATGACGGCGGTGGGCCAGGGAAGGTCTTTCGCGTAAACGGTCGATTGGTCGAAACGGCCATCGCCGTCGGTGTCCTCCAGCAGCCGGACTCGGCCGAGGTGCTCGTCTCTTCGCTCGGAGTAATCGATCATCTCGACGACGAACAATCGGCCGTTCTCGTCGAACGACATCGCAATGGGGTCCACGACGAGCGGTTCCGCCGCGACCAGTTCCATCTTGAATCCCGGTTTGACCTGAAAGGTGCCCAGCGCCCGGGCCGGCTCGGTTGGCGGAATGCGCGGGAGGTCTTTGGAATCGACAGAAGGTTCCGCGGCCAGAGCGCCATGGACCGCAGCCAGGAGCATCGCGAACCCGGCGAGCGCGTGCAGACGTTTGAAAGTCATGGCGCGCATCCTAAAAGGTCGCGGCAAAATTGCGAGTCGCAGTTCTGCAAGGTGGAAAATCTTTCCCGGCTAGAGTATAACTGCGTTGAAATGAGTTCCGACGCTGAAGCCAGGTTGCTCGCGCGCTGCCGCCAGGGCGAGCCGGACGCCTGGAACGAACTGTTCGACGCCCATTACTCCGCCACGGCGCGGTTTGTGTTTCAGCTTGGGGCCGACTTCTCCCGCGAGGACGTCGAAGAGATTTGCCAGGAAGCGTTCCTTTCCGTGATTCGGAACCTCGCGTCCTTTCAGGGCGCGAGCCAGTTCCAGACCTGGCTCTTTCGGATCGCCGCCAACAAAGCGCGCGATTTTTGCGAACGCCAGCGCGCCGCCAAGCGCGGAGGCGGCCAGGCGCCGCTTTCGCTGCAAGCGGAAGATCCGGAAAACGGCCTCACGCTGGACCCGCCCAGCAGCGCGCCGGGTCCCGATGCGCAGTTGATGAACGCGGAACGCATGGCCGGGGTCCGCCACGCCCTCGACCAACTCGGAGAGCCGTGCCGCGAGATTATCGAACTCCGCTACTTCGCCGACCTGAGCTATGACGAGATCGCGGCCACGTTGCAGTTGAACCCGAAGACGGTCAGTTCCCGGCTCAGCAAATGCCTGGACCGCCTGGAGGCCCTCGCCCGGCCGATCCTCGCGCGGGAGAAATCCACGCCGTTCTCCGTCTAATGAGGTGTCGTATGGCTGACACGCCCGAAAACAACACGGATCAGCTTCTGAAAGCTTGCGCCCGGCAACGCCGTGAGGAAGCCGGTCCCCCGCTCGAAATGCCCGAGGCCACCCGCCGCGTGTTGCAAGCGGAAGTGACGCGAACGTTTCCAAAATCAGCCGCCGCCAAACCGCCCGCGTGGCTGCGGTGGTTCGCCGGATTCTGGCCGCGGCTCGCTTTCGCGTCGGGGCTGGCCGTCCTTGTCGTCGTCCTCGCGCTGGTCACGCCCAGGACCGGGCAAGAGAAATTGCCGCCCAGCTTCGAACTGGCGAAGAACGCGGGGCAAGAACCGTTGACCGCGCCCCCACAAACTGCGCCCGCGGCGCCTCCACAGGCGAGCGAGCCAATGCCGGTGCTTTCGCAAAACTCCGTCGCCACGCCGCCCGCGGCGCCTTCCCAAACGATTGAGCGCGAATTGATGCAAGAACCCGCCGTCGCGCAGGAGAGCCTGGCCCGACTCAGCGAAAACACCGCGCCGCTGACTTTGAAACCGGCGCCTCCGGCGGATTCCCTGTCTTTATCGCGAGCTCGGCAGCCTGGCGGATTTACAGGAGAAAATCTACAAGCCGCCGAGGGACTCGCCAGAAAAGGCGCCCCAGCCTTGAAAGCCGCTGCCAGCCAGATTGCGGACGCCACACCGTCCCCGGCGCCGACTTTACCGCTCGCGGCCACCGCGGGTGCCGCGCAGTCGTTGGACGGCGCCGGAGACAAAGCCATTCCGGGCCGCAAGGTGGAAGAACGCTCCGCGCTGCTCGCCGACAACAAGACCGCCGCCGATCGCGCTGCGAAAGGCGCGACCGCTGAGCCGTCTCGCTCGGAAGCAGTCCTCGTGGCCAGGGCGCCTGAAGCCCCGGCAGCAATCGTTTCGAACGCCGCGCAGCCGTCTTATTTTCAGACTGATCCGGCGCGCGGGTTGACCGAGCAGGAAGCCGGCTGGCCCCGTCTGCAATTCAGCCAAATCGATACGCGCGCCCGGCTGCGTTCCAATCGCAATTCGCCGCCGCCAATCACGAATGTCCTGAACTCGTTTCAAGTCCAGCGGCAAGGCAGCAACATTCTGGTCTTCGACGCCGATGGCTCGGTTTACGAAGGGACCGTTCAAGTCTGGATGCAGGGAGTGGCAGCGACTTCGGCGGTGGCGTCGCGAGAAGCGCCGGCGCGAGGGGTGCCAGTTCAAAGCAGATTTCAGAACAATGCGGACTTATTTCAGAAGCAAACTGCGCCAACCCCCAACGCGGTTGGG
Organism: Verrucomicrobiota bacterium; assembly: GCA_016871535.1. Taxonomy (NCBI): domain Bacteria; kingdom Pseudomonadati; phylum Verrucomicrobiota; species Verrucomicrobiota bacterium. Next base: position 1,166 of record VHCZ01000007.1, on the reverse strand, counting down.
ATTCCCGAGGGAGCAAACTTTTCGTTCTCGGCCACAGGGACCAATCGCAGTCTGAATCGGAAGGTCGTGTTCACCGGCCAGTATCTGAATTTCAACAACACGAACCAGCAGCTTCGGCTTCTCCAGAATGAGCGCATCGAAGGCAAAGCCATGATCGGCAAAACCGAGTTTCCCATCGAGGCGCTCCGGGTAGCGCCCCAGCCGTGATGATGCAGAGCGTGAATCATGTTTCGTCCCTGCATTGACCTTCACGAAGGCAAAGTGAAGCAGATTGTCGGCGGCACGCTGGGCGGCGACCCGTCGAACCTGCGCACGAACTTCGTCGCCGACCGCCCCAGCGCGTGGTTCGCCCAGCTCTACAAAAAAGACGGACTCCAAGGCGGCCACGTCATCATGCTCGGCCCGGGCAACGACGCGGCCGCACGCGAAGCGCTCGCCGCGTACCCCGGCGGACTTCAAATCGGCGGTGGCATCACGATCGACAACGCCCGGCAGTACCTCGACGCCGGCGCGTCCCACGCCATCGTCACCTCCTGGGTGTTTCGCGGAGGAAAACTCGATCAAGAACGCCTGAACGCTCTCGTTGCTGCCGTTGGGAAAAGCCGCCTCGTCCTGGACCTGAGCTGCCGGCGCCGGGGCGAAGACTACTTCGTCGTCACCGACCGCTGGCAGAAATTCACCGAACTGACGATCTCGAAACAAACCCTGGAGCGCCTGGCTGGCGCCTGCGCCGAATTCCTGATTCACGCGGTCGATGTCGAAGGCCTGTGCCAGGGCATCGACGCGTCCTTGGTGGAGCGGCTCGGCCAATGGTCGCCGATTCCCACGACCTACGCGGGCGGCGCGCGGTCGCTGGCGGATCTGGAGCAAGTGACTCGCCTTGGCCGGGACCGGATCGATCTCACGATCGGTTCCGCGCTCGATATCTTCGGCGGCACGGGCATCCGATACGCCGACGCCGTCGCCTTCAATCATCGGCAAAAGTAGGGCAGGCATCCTGCCTGCCCCTTTCTCTCCGATAGCGCCATAAAGAGGGCTTAGTGGTCCATTTCATAAATACGCTCACGTTCGCGGCAAGGGATTTTTCGGCCAGACGAGGCGCGAGCGACGAGCATATCCCGAAGTGGATCTGTAAGGAGCAAGCAACGAAGTCTGGCGAAAAAGAA
>VHCZ01000006.1 GCA_016871535.1 Verrucomicrobiota bacterium | reverse complement strand
GTATCGCCGATTTCCAATCGGCAGGGCGCCGGCAAGTCCCAGCGTGCTCGGACTGGGAGACGCCCCGCAGAATACAATTCTGCGATACGGCAGAGTGCAACTCCGCGCTACGAGCTTTGTCGTCCATCCCGCGGACCAAGCAGTAATTTGAAACCTGATCATTCAGCCTTCCCTTCGATCACTGTTGAGCGAAATGGAGTGGCAATCGGAGTCATCAGTGATCAGGAGTCAGTTGCCTGTCGCGCATCACGCATTACGCATTACGTTTTACGTTTTTGCGCTTCCCTCCGAGGACGAAAACCCATTCGACGGACAATCACAAAGCACGAAGGCTAGAGCCAATGTTCCACGCCCGTGGGCCACTGGTCTTGCGGTTCCCATCCCACGACACGCATCGCCGGTTCCAGGTCGAAAACGATTCGGTTCGTGGGCCGGCTCGCGACGTACAGTACTTCGAAGCCAGGCGTCAACGTCGCTTCCATCGCGCGCGCAAAGAATCGTCCGGCATCGCCCGGACTGAGATAAATATTGGGTCCGCGCACGGTGCGCCCGACTTCGGCGGCGTGCTCGCGGTTGCGCGGAAACCAGCCCAGCCTCAGCGCCAGCACCGTCATGCTGCAATTGCGGGCGTAAACCCGCCCCGCGGCTTCGGCGGCGATCTTGGTCACGGCGTACCAATCGCGCGGCGTGTAGGGCGCATCGGGTCCAATGGGCCAGGGGCCTTCCAGCAACTGCCACCAGACAACCTGTCCCGTGCTCGCCAGCAACACGCGTTTCACTCCGCCAAGACGCGCCGCTTCGAGAACGTTGTGCAACCCGGCAAGATTGTTCGGCAGCAAGCGCGAAAGAAAGTCGTCATCATCCGGCACGGCGGCGAGATGGATGATCGCCGCGGCGCCGTCGGCGGCTTTTCGCAAAGCCGCAGCGTCAGTGAGGTCGCCCACCACGAAATCAGCCGTCCCCGGCGTAGGCAAGCGGTCGAAACCTCGGACAGGCCATCCGGCAGCCCGCAGACCGGACACGGCCGCCCGTCCGATGCTCCCGGACGATCCCGTCACCAAAATGGATGCCGTGCGATTCAATTGCATGTCCCTGTTTAAACCGGAACGGGGACAACCCACAAGTGGACAAAGCATGCGCGACGAAATCCAGGTTGACGCCGAGAGGAGCGGGAGGAACAGTTGCCGCACCTCGTGCCATGAAAACAATCTGTCCGACGGCAGCCAGGCCGTGTCCTGCCTTCACGCTCATCGAATTGCTGGTGGTCATTGCGATCATCGCGATTCTCGCTTCCTTGCTGCTTCCCGCGCTCTCGCGAGCCAAGGCACAATCGCACAAGTCGCTTTGCGTCAGCAACGCCAAGCAATGGGGACTGGCGGTCAATCTGTATGCCGGCGACTACGACAATTCGTTTCCCGACAATCGCGACGGGCTTGGGTTTAGTTGGATGACGCCCTCGATGAGCAATTTTTGGAACAACTATCTTATCCGCAACCAGCGCACGACCGCGAAATCCGAGCGCCCGCGCAACGACGTTCTCTTTTGCCCGACAGACGTCTGGCACCGCGTCGCCGAACGCGGCATGATTACGTCGGACAGCGGCGCGCAATTGATGGGTTACTTCTATTTGCCCGGCCGCCGCACGGGCGATCCCGACGTCACGAGCTACGCCCAGGGCACCTCGGAATGGTTCTTCCGCAAGAAGCTCAACGGGCCTTATGCTTCCGCCCCGATCTTGATCGACCGCCTTCAGGCTCTCGGTCCGAAAACCACGAATATTTACGATGCCCGCTTGAGATGGACCACCGATTACGAGGGCAAGAAGGTGCTGACGGCGGTGCATCGCAATGCAGCCGGGGCGCCGGAGGGTGGCAATTTCGGATTCGAAGACGGCCATGTCGAATGGTTCCGGGGCCGCCGCGTTTTGCTCGGCTCGGCCTACGGAGATTGGCAATGTTTCTTCAAGGTCCCGGTGGCGGAGCCGTAATTACTGTGCGGACCGTGGGATTGACGACAGATCGACCGGAGAACCCCAGCGCAGATTTTCAATCTGCGGTATCGCCGATTTCCAATCGGCAGGGCGCCGGCAAGTCCCAGCGTGCTCGGACTGGGAGACGCCCCGCAGAATACAATTCTGCGATACGGCAGAGTGCAACTCTGCGCTACGAGCTTTGTCGTCCATCCTGCGGACCAAGCAGTAAGGTGGGGCGAGGCTCCTGCCGAGCCAATGCCATCGAGGAAAGGCTCGGCAGGAGTCTCGCCCAACCGTCACTATTGAACCGTTGCTTCATCCTGACGTTCACTTTCTTGTGTTTATTGGCCGGCATGGCGGTGCCACGTTCCTTCGCGCAAACGGCCTCGGCGCTCGAAATTGATTTGTATCCGGGGCTGACCGTCACGGGAGAAGCGGGCGCGGTCTATTCAATTGAATACACCACGGACCTTTCCCAGACCAATGCGTGGCGCTGTCTGGACTTCCTCCAACTGCTCTCCGAGAGTTATTTATGGGGCGATCCCACGCCTGCGACCGGCCCGCGGCGGTATTACCGAGCTGTAAAACAAGCGCGGCCGGGAATGGTATTCATCCCGCCCGGCGCCTTTCGGATGGGAAGCCCGACGAACGAAGTCGGCCGTGCCGAGGACGAAGGTCCGCAAACTACTGTCACGTTGAGTCGCGGCTTTTACATGGCGAAATACAAAGTCACCCAACAGGACTATCAATGGGTGCTGGGCACGTTTCCCAGCGTTTTTACGGGCGATTTGAACCGGCCGGTGGAGACCGTGAGCTGGGAGGATGCGACGAATTACTGCGCGCGGCTCACGAGGCAGGAACGGGCGGCCAGAGTGATTCCGCCCAATTGCGTCTATCGGCTCCCGACCGAAGCGGAGTGGGAGTATGCCTGCCGGGCGTGGACCTCGACGCGCTTCAGCTTTGGCGACGATCCGGGCTACACCAAGCTGGCCGACTACGCGTGGTACGAAGACAACAGCAGCCACACGACTCACGCGGTCGGCCTGAAACTGCCCAATCCCTGGGGCTTGTATGATATGCACGGCGGACTCTGGGAATGGTGCCAGGATTGGTACGGCCGCTATCCGGGGGGAAGGGTCGTCGATCCGAAAGGGCCGGCCACGGGCACTTACCGCGTTTACCGCGGCGGAAGCTGGGGTTGTGAACCGCCGCAATGCCGCTCCGCGACTCGCGGCTACAATCCCGAAGGCGAGACGGGTTACGTGGGTTTTCGGGTTGTGCTGTCGCCCGGTGACCCTTGAAAGACGCTGCGCGCCCAAGCGGACAGGCTGGACTGCTGGGTTAATGGGGAATGATCAGCGCTGGCTCGTGTCTGGCCAAGAGGCGATTGCATCTGCCCCCGGAGGATCGTATGCGACATTCCATGCCGTTGACCGTGGAACAAATCGTTGAAGAAACCCGCCACTGGCCGCCGGAGAAGGTGGGCGAACTGGTGAGCCGTTTGGCCGAGCACTTGCACCGGAGCCCGCCCGAAATCGAGATCGCCTGGAAAGCCGAGATCGACAGGCGCATGGAGGAAATCCAGACCGGCAAAGTTCAGGGCATCCCCGGAGAAGAAGTCTCCGCTCGCATCGGCCGTATCCTGAAACGGTGACGCCCCACACGTTTCACCCGGATAAGAGTGAGTTGAACACCGGAAGCGCGGCCAATGCCACCCCAATCTCAAAGGGACAGCAACCAGGAACGGCCACTTTTTGTGCCAGTATCGAGCATTTCCCTCGAACCTTCTGCGCGATTTTTCCGACCCGTGCGCCTCAAGACAACACTATGTCCGTATCGCCGAAAATCGCCGCAACTCGCGACAAGTTCTCGGAGCACGGCTGTGTGCGCAGCACCAGCCGCAGCAGCCCGGCAGTTCGAGCGAACTGCGGCTGTGTCTTCGACCACAGCCGCGCTCCGTTTTGGCTGCGGCTCCTTCGGCTGCGTCGCGCTGAGGATTATACGCGGTTTTCTGGCGGTGGGTTTGTCGTTGGATTTTCATGGGGCGCTGCTCACGGCCGACTCCGTTCAGCCCGGCACGGTTTCGCGCCGGCCGCCGGGGCTTGCGATTCTTGTCACTTCCAGCAACAGCGCTCAGCTCGTGGTGTCGGGAACGAGCGGCGCGGCTTATGGCATCGCATCCACGGAGGACTTTCTGAAATGGACCACCTGGCCTGCCCAGACCGCCGACGCCAGCGGCCGAACGGCCTTCGCCATTCCGTTGACCTCCCCTCGCCTGTTCTTTCGCGCTTTTTCCGCCGGACCGGCAACCACAAAGCTTGAGCCGCCCGAAGTCGCGATTGGCCGGCGCTTCTTTCTGGAGACTCGCTTCGCGCAATACTTTTACGCACATTCGGGCGGAGACGTGAACGCTTCGCTGTCCAGCGGCGACCCCGTTCTCGACGCGACCCGCACCGTCAACACCACCGTGCCGGGCGCGTTCGCCGGTCAGTCCATGAATTGCCGCGCCTGTCACCTCGTGGACGAGCACAAGGCCGGCGGTCTGGGCACGCGCGCATACGCGGATTTCGCAATTCGTTCGCCGATTCCGGAGCGCGGAGATGGCCGTCGGTTCACGGCGCGCAACTCGCCCGCTCTCGCCAACGCCTCCATCCCCCGGCGCGGAGCATTCTTCCTGCACTTCGACGGCGAATTCCCGACTGGCGAAGCTCTGATCAAAGCTACCTTGACCGGCCGCAACTTCGGCTGGCTGCCTGCGGAACGCGCGCTGGCCGTCCGGCACATCGCCAAAGTCATCCGCGAGGACAACGGCCAGAGCGCGCTCGGCCACAAAACGGGCGGCGCTTACCGAACGATTCTGGCCGGCCTCGATCCCGCCATTCCCGCCGAGTTCCGATTGCCGGAAGCGTTCAGGATCGATGGGTCCAAAGCTGCCGATGACGAAGTTCTCGACGCGGTGGCGAAAATCCTCAACGCCTACCTCAAGTCGCTCACGTTCTCGACGAACGAAGCCGGGGAGTACGACGCCAGCCCCTACGACGTCTTCCTCAAAAAGAATTCCTTTCCCCGCCGCCCCGCCGCGGGCGAGGACGACAAATCGTACAGCCGCCGCTTGCGGGCACTGGTGGCCAATCTGAAATCGCCTGTGTTTGTCACCGCGGACGACGGCTCCTTCACGACGCACGCTCAGAAGTTCGCTTTTGGCCCGGCGGAATTGGAAGGGCTCAAAATCTTTTTCGCCGAGCCTGGCGACGATTCCTCGCCGCCGGGGAGAATGGGAAATTGCCTCGCGTGCCACGCCGCGCCGCACTTCACGGATTTCAGTTTTCACAACACGGGCGCGACGCAGTGGGAGTTCGACTCGGTCCACGGCGAGGGGGCGTTCGTGCAACTCCGGGTCCCTGGCCTCGCCGAGCGCCTCGCCGCTCCGGATGATTTCCTGCCGCCCACGGCCCGGCATCCGAACGCTACAGGCCGATTCAACGCCGCGCCGGCCAAAAAGGCGCCTGGCGATGTCGATCTCGGTCTGTGGAACGTGTACGCCAATCCGGATTTTCCCGCGCCGCAAGCCGCCCTCCAAACGATGCTCTCGGCGTCGTTGGGGGCGAATACCGCAGAGACTCTCTTGCCTAAAACGATTGCGCTCTTCAAGACGCCCGGCTTGCGCGATCTGGGCCACTCGGCGCCCTACCTGCACACGGGCCAATCCTCGACCATCGAAGCGGTCGTGTTTTTCTACCGCTTCACTTCCGACCTGGCGCGGGAACAGAGGATTCGCAATGGCGACCCGGAAATGGCCAAAGTCCTTCTCACCAAGGAAGCCCAGGCCCCGCTGTCCGCATTTCTCCGTTCGCTGAACGAGGACTTTGAATAATTGCGCAATCGCGCTCGAGACGAAGCACCGATCTTTCCTCAAGGAAACCCTCCCGTTGAGAACCGCCCTCCGAACCTTCGACGCGGCCTGCCGCGTGAGCGAAGCTTTTACGCGGCTTGGTTCAACCGGTGAATGCAGAGAAGATGGAGAAGATGGGAGCCATGGTTATTGAGCATGCAATAGACGGCCCAGGACATTCGGGATCAGGACTAGCGTTCGTACCACCGAGGCCACGGTTACGCTGCGTGAGGCCAACCGGTGCTCGCGTGACCCGGGTGCGGAGCGTTTCCTGGCCGTAAAGCCCAAACCAACGCCGAGAGCTCCCGCCGCAAAGGCGCCCACCTCGCCGACAACCACCGCGTGGAGCACGAATTGCCCATCACGCCCAGCCAAGGCAAACGGAAGCCACGAGTAGGACAGAAGCCATAGCGGAATGCCAACGCTTCCACCAATGAGGGCTGTTCTCGCCAAGCTTCTCTTCATGCGCTCACGTCCTTGGGTTTCACCGAACGACAAAACTGAGCGACGCGGGCGGCCCAACGCGTCCGCATCGTCAACTGACATGGCCCGCCCGCGTTCGGTCCAGTGATCTGGTTCGGCAAGTTCACGTCAAATGATCCCTGATCCATGCTGGACTCTTCCTACAGTCAACGACGGCATGAACGTAAGCAATCCTCGCAGCCGTCCTGTAATAAATCGCGAATGGAAACCGCTTCGAGAGCATGCGATGGAAATCTCGGTACGCCAGCCGATGAATCCCCGCGTACAGTTTCAGTGATTCAATATCCGAATAGAGACTCTCCAGGAAATACGTCCCCAAACCAATCTCTTGCTCCTCGTAAAAGTGAAATCCGGCAACAAGATCATTCTCAGCCTTGTCCAGAATCTCGATCGTCATGAAATCCGCTTCCGAATTCTCTGCTTGGCCGTCTCCCAATCAACGAACGTTGCCTTGCCTTCGGCGACCTGTCGCTCTCGTTCATCGAGGACCGTCTTATGCCAATCCGGAACGGGAATCTCCTCCTCCCGGTTACACAGTTCATCCCAAAGTGCCTCCATAAGTTGAAGCTTTTCGGACAGTGCCATCTGTTTGAGATCAACCTGACTTTGCATGCTGCAAAGCTTAAACGATGACCCCAGCGCGTTCAACGGCGATTTGCCGAAGGATTCGGCTCACCGATGGCGGCCCTCCGTGGCTTCCGAATGGCCGAACCGCGTCGCGGGGCCGCCATTCGGTGCCGCGGTTGGTTCGGCAGGTTGTCTTTCCTTAGAGCGTGTCCGAAAATTCCGCGGGGTCCTGTTTTCGCGCCAAAGGCCGGATGGCGAGGCGCGACGAAGGAGAATATCCTCCCTGGATCTTCGACTGAGGAGCAACGAAGCCAGGCGGCCTTTGGCGCGAAAACCCTCCGGGCGGCGGGTCTTTTGTCCGTGGCCTGCGTTGGCTCGGTCCTTACAGCCCGCGTTGGGGATGCTCGGACCTCGCCGCCTTGGCCACAGCCAAAATCCCTCGCCGCAGGACCCCGCGCAATTTTCGGACACGCTCTTAAGCGCATCGGTGACGAACGCTCCCTTCGCCTTGCAGTATTCGAGCTCATCCTGAATCCCCGCCGCGAGAATCGCGCGCTTCCGCTCCTCATAGCTCTGCTTTAAAGTTGAATCGCGACGGAGCGCTTCTCGGAACCACGCCAACTCGTCATGCTCCTCCGAACCCAGCGCGATGACGTGGGCGTGAATGCGATACAAACGGCCATCGTCCTCAACACATCCGACGCGCATCGGCCGGTCCTCGGGGAATGGCTCCGGCCCGCCCTGTTTCTGAAATCCAAGTTCATCGAGAACCACCCTCGCGCGGGCAAGCAACCCTTCCGGATAGAGAACGGCCAGATCGATGATGCCTTTCCCACCGCAACCTGGAACGGAGGTGCTGCCAACGTGCTCAACCTGTAACGCTGGTTCCACACCTTGAATGCCGCTACGAAGCCGACGCGCAATCTCGATGACCTCTGGCTCGTATGCGTGAAACTCAGCAGGGTTTGAAAAATAAGGACGGATACGCATACGTGAATGCCGCCGAACGATCAGGATGAGCCATGACGAGGAGCGCGGCAGGCAGATCCGAATTGGAACAGCAACGTCATCGCGCTCCTCGTCATTGGCTCGATCCGTTGGTTCGGCTTGGTAATGCTCTGAGCCCCCTCAGGCAGCGCACATCTCGGATCATGATCACAACAGTGATTACTAATAGAACTCCGTGAAAACCGGGAATAATCCAGGATCCCCAAGGAGGGATAAAGTAGTCAACAGCGACCGCGATTCCCCAAGCAATCAGCGGAGCAGCCTGCGCCGCCGGAGCGGCTGCGTCGTCGCGAAGGCGCGGGAGGACGCTCCCCTCACCTTCACTGAAGGGAATACCTTGAAAAAGTCCCGGCGCGGCCCAAGCTTCTAGTTCCGTTGACTCCTATTCGAGCCACATTTTATGCGAAACGCCCGCGCCTCGGTTCTTGAAAAGTTTGACGCGCCCCTGCAATTGAGATCGTTCCCGCTCCCGGAGAAAATTGATCCCGGCGCCGCGCTCGTCCGCACAGAGATGGCCGGCATTTGCGGCACGGATGTCCACCTCTGGAAAGGCCAGCTCCCGATCGCGCTGCCCGTCATCATGGGCCACGAAACCGTCGGGCGCATCGAGCAACTCGGCGAGGGATTGAGCCGCGACTGGACCGGACAGCCGTTGCGCGCCGGTGATCGCGTGACGTGGAACTCCGCGACGTCCTGCGGGCAATGCTACCACTGCACCGAGATCCGGCAGCCGACGAAGTGCTCCCAGCGGCGCGCGTATGGCATCGGTTATCGCTGCGACGAACCGCCGCATTTTCTCGGCGGTTACGCTGAATTTCACTATCTCCGGCCGCGCACGACGATCTTCAAGCTCCCGGACGATCTGCTCACCGAATCGCTCATCGGCGCCGGTTGCGCGTTGATCACAGCCATTCATGGGATCGAACGCACCGGTGTGGCGTGGCGTGACACGGTGGTTGTTCAGGGCGCCGGACCGGTGGGCATTGCCGCACTGGCGGTGGCGCGGAGCGCGGGGGCGGCGAAAGTGATCGTGATCGGAGGCCCCAAACATCGGCTCGAAACCGCGCGGCGCTTCGGCGCGGATCACGTCATCGATCTGTCCGACGTGTCCGATCCAAAACAGCGAATCGCGGCGGTCCACGACCTCACCGGCGGCCACGGCGCGGACGCCGTCCTGGAATGCGTTGGAATCCCGTCAGCCGTGCCTGAAGGCATGGAAATGTGCCGCGACGGGGGCAAATATCTCGTCCTGGGCCATTATTGCGACGCGGGGACCGTGGTCTTCAACCCGCAGGTCATCACGCGCAAACAACTCCAGGTTTTCGGATCGTGGTCGAGCGAACCGCGTCACCTGAAGGTCGCGATTGATTTTCTCCGGACGCACCAGACGGAATTCCCCTTCCACACCATGGTCAGTCATCGCTTCGACTTGGATCAAGCGAACGAAGCCCTGGCCACGACCGCCCGCTGGGAATCCGCCAAGAGCGTGATCGTGCCGAGCTGAACTGGAAAAGGGGTTTGGCCCACGAAACACCCAGCGCGGCTGACGCCGCAACCAAACGAGTGCGCGCCTCTCCCGCCGCGCTGGGAGTTCAAAGTTTCTTGGGCCGAGCGCATGGTTCCGAGGATCCGGGGAACTTCCCATGACGCGTTCCTCTGGACCGCGGCCTTTAGGCCGCTTCAGCGCTGGACTCCGGAGAGTGCGCGGATGCAGCCTGAAGGCTGCGGTCCGCACGATGCGGCGGCGCGGCAGCACGCGCTACCATTGGTGGGACTTTGGCCGCCGCGTTGACATTCCGCTTGCGTGCCTTGCGCCGCCTCACTGGTCGGCGTGGCGCTGGCGCAGCATGGCGTTGAACCGCGCCTCCTTCTGTTTCTTCCGGAGGTAATCGCTCGGTTTTTGAAAATGGCGCCGCTTTTTGAGTTCATCGAAGAGCCGCTCTCGGCCGAGCGCTTTCTTCAATCGCCGCAGCGCCTTGCCTACGTCGTCGCCTCTCCTGAGTTTGATTTCAGTCATGTTAGCCTAAACAGGACGATCCGGGGTTGCTTGGCTGCCTTTTGGGAAACCGGGACGATCAGATCGTTCAAGAATGCCCTACGCTCCCCGCAATTTCGCGAGAACGCAAGGAGTATCTTCGCCTGCCTGGTATGGCCTGGTATGGCCTCAGTTGAGGGTGGGACGAGACTCCCGCCGAGCCAATGCCATCGAGGAAAGGCTCCGCAGGAGCGTCGCCCCACCGTCGAGGGGATACCTTCGCCTGACTCAGACGCTCGCCGGCTCCGGATGAACCCAGGGCGAACGATAAGTCCGGCGCAAAAGGCGATTGGCTTCGTCATCGCCCACGACCTGGCCCTTCGCGGCGTCCCATGTCAGAGTGCGGCCGAGTTTCATGGAATGATTGGCCAGAATGCAGGAGGCGCTCGAAATGAACCCTTGCTCAATATCGGCTACCGGCTTGCTACGCTTGGCGATGGCTGACAGGAAATCCTTCATGTGCCAGCGAATCGCTGAGGCGCAATGTTTTTCCAAATCTTTCTCAGTCTGGTCTTCGGGATATTTGTCGTACTCGTAGAGCGGCTCGCCTTTGGCAGTCGGCTCCTTTTTGCCCCGCGGGAAAAACTCGTAATTGAACACGCTGGCTTTGAGCGTGCCTTTGTCTCCGTAAAACGTCGCGGCCCAGGGATAATCGGGATCCGGCATGTCACCCCACGTGCGGTGTTTCCAAACCACCTGAAGGTCTCCGAAGTCGAACGTCGCGGTCTGCGTGTCAGTGGTGTTGGCGTTGCTCTCTTTCTCGACCAGGATGCCGCCAGTGGAACTGACCCGTTGCGGCCAGCCTAAATCGAGCATCCAACGCACCATGTCGAGCATGTGGATGCACATGTCGCCCACGATGCCGTTGCCGTATTCCATGAAGGCGCGCCAGCCGCGCGGATGGGTCCGGCGGTTGAAGGGCCGCATCGGCGCCGGGCCGGTCCACATCTCGTAATCGAGGTAATCGGGAACGGGCACGTCCGGCGTCCGGCCAGCTCGCCCCATGCCCCAGTAGCAGCAGATATCGACGTGCGCGATCTTGCCCAGCTTCCCTTCCTTGAGGATTCGGTCCCTGGCCTCGATCAAATGCGGAGTGCTGCGGCGTTGCGTGTTCACCTGCACGACGCGGTTGTATTTGCGCGCCGCGGCGAGCATGGCCTGGCCTTCGACGACATCGGCGCTGATCGGCTTTTGCACCCAGACATCTGCGCCCGCTTGAACGGCCGCGATCATCGGCAAGGCGTGCCAGTGGTCCGGGGTTTCGACCAGCACGATGTCGTGGTCTTTCTCTTTCAGCATTTCGCGGTAGTCAGCGTAAGTGCGCGGCTTCTTCTTCGAAGCTTGCCGGGCCGCGACCATGTCCGCGGCCTCCGCCAGCAGGCGCTTGTCCACGTCGCAAAGCGAGACGACTTCGACGGGCGCGACCTGGATCAATCGGAACAAATCGCACTTGCCGTACCAGCCCGTGCCAATGAGCCCGACGCGTTTCTTTTGATCGGCGAATTCTGCGGCGTAGTTGGGAAGAGCGGACAAGGCCAAACCCGCCGCGCCAGTTTTGAGGAAATTTCGACGGTTCATGCGCTTCTTGTAGGCGCAACTCACTTCCCTGACAAGCAGTGATCTCGGTGTCATCCACACCTCCCATAAACCTGGTAGGGCGAGCCCGTCTCGGCGAGCCGCGCGGCGTGCTGGGAATACGTTCGGATCGGCTCGCTGGGGGCAGCGCCGCCTTGCCAAGCGTCATTCGCCGGACTGGATCTGCACGCGAACGACTCCGTAAACGAGGAAGGAGGGCACTTCGAATCGGATTTCGGCGCCGCTCGGTTCGAATTTCAGAATCTCGGCGGCCGGTTTCTCCGGCGTTACGAATTCCAACCGCCCCGCCCGCGTCCCCGGCGGGAGACGAAAGCGCGCGCGAAATCCGGGCGCGGTGATGGGTTTTTCATCCTGAATCCCGCTGCCCGGACTCCGCTTCTGCGCCGGTTCCACGCGATTGTAATTCACGAAATGGAGATCGATTTCTTCGTCCGCGACCGGACGGCTGGCGGACACGCGAACGGCCGGCGGCGCTTCAAATCGGCTCAGGGATTCCGGGAACCGCGCCGTGACCGCGTGGGCCTCCAGCCGTGGATCGCCCGGATCGAACACGGCAGCGTAACGGTTTTGGCCCCGCGCGTCCTTCAGGTCATCGGGAGCGACATCGAACAACACGTGCGCATCCAGCAACCGCCGGCCGATCTCCTTGAATCGTTCGACGGCGGTCACGTCGCCTTGATGCACGCGGGCTCGCGGAAAAAGCAGGAGCAACTCTGCGTAAGAGCCGTTGCCGCGATAAAGCGCGTCGTGGCGGCGGAGAAAGCCGTAGTAGCGCACGATTTCCTGGCGGGCCAGCGGATCGGTGAAGCGCGTGTAGAATCCCATGGGCGCGCCGCCGTTCGCGGCCAGCTCTGCGATGGCGGCGCGGATGCGGGTGCTCTCGTATTTGCCCAGCGTGAACGGCTTGTCGGCGAACGCGCCGCGAATGTAACGCGCTTGCAGAGTCGCTTCGCCAAGAAGTCCCGCCGTGATGTCAGTAAAGTTGGCGGCGTCGCCGGTGCTGTACCAGAGGTAATCTTCATCTCGACCCCAAACATCCGCCGGGAGCAGACATCGCTCATCCCCGCTGATCTGGCTGAAGTTCCCCAGATGATTCCACTGGGCCACGATCAGGTCCGGTTTGAGGGAGCGTCCAAACTGCACGAACACTTCATCGAACGCGCGTTTGTTCGCGAGTTGCGAAAACGCAAGCATCTCACGGCGGATCGGCGGGGACCGCGCCGGATCATGCCAGCCGACAATTTCATCGAAGCGATGCTCCGCGAGGTCGCGAACTTGAAAGCGGCGCTCCAGCTCCTGTGGAGAGAAGCGTTCGCGCAGGTGATCTTTGAATCCGCGGAGGCAGTGTTCGCAATGGCAATCGTGGCGGTAGAAGTAATTGACGATGAACCCATCCACGCCTTGCCGAATGCCGAAGCGCGTCCACGCTTTCAACACTTCGCGCCAGGTCGGATTGTTCAGGCACGCCCAGTATTCCCGCATGCCGCCGATGCTGTAGTTCTGGTTGGAGATCGGTTTGCCGTCCCGACCTTTCTCGAGGAACTCCAGCGGATCCTCCGCGGGTTTCGCGCCGAGTTGATCCGCGTCCCATTGCTGCCGATAAAACCGGAAAAAGCCGCGCGGCCCTTCCGCACTTTCCGGATCGCCGACGAGGAACTTCACGTTCATGTGGCCGACGACTTTCACCCCGCGGCGATGCAACTCTGCGTTGAGGCGCGCGAACCATTCCGCGCAGGGGCGATGGCCTTGCACTGGGAAATGCGCCGGATAACCCTTGCCATACGGAGTGTCGGCCAGACTCCAGAAGTGCGCCCCGTAGAAACCCACCTGCGCGATTTCCGGTTTCACTTCCTCGATAAACGGCAGATAACCCGGATCAGCGTAATCCGACCAATGGGCGACCAGGCGAGTGAATTCGAGGCGTTCCGCGGCGAGTGCGGGAAGGGCCAGCAAGGCCAGGCCCAGCGCCAATCGGTGCCACAATGCCACAGGTTTTTGTCTTCTCATGAACCAGACGGTAGGGCGAGCCTGTCCCCAGCGAGCCGAGTCGGACGTGTTCCACGCACGTCGAGCGGCTCGCCGGGACGGACTCGCCCTGCCGGGTTCATGGGCCGTGTGCATGATTCTGAAACCTAGCGAACTTCCCATGAACCCGGTAGGTCTCGTTGCCGCGCAGTCGGTCTTCTGTCGATGCGGCAGCGCCTCAGCACCGCCCCGCTCACGCTTTCAGAGATCCGCCGGGACGGCCATCTTTTCGCCGTCCATCGCGTAGATGCCGACGAGGTAGCCGTTCTCGCGCATTTCGCCGACGCGAAGCTTGCCAAAAACCGTCACGGGCTGATCCATGATGGGCTTCACGCCTTTGTTCGTCATTTTGACGCTCACCCACTCGTTGATCTTGGGCACGGTCCCGTAACAACACATCGATTGGTCGCGCATGATGAGCATTTCCGTGACGAGTCCGCTTTCGACGCGGAGCGGAAGCATGAAACCTTTGAGCGCGACCTTCGTTTGATCGAGCGCCTTCACGCCGGCCGGAATCTGCTCCTCGGATTTGGAAGGGGTCGCGACCTGGTTGGTCGAAGGCCGGTCATCCGGGATCACGAAATTGAAGGAAGCCAGTTTGTCGAATGCCACGGGAACAAATTCCTCGGTGGTGGAATTCGGAGCCTGGGAATCCTGCGGCTGGGCGAGGTTCGGCCCTGCCGCTGTCTGAACCTGTTCCGAGCGCTGGAGCTCGCTCTGGGTCGAATTCGTCGAGGCGGATCCGCTGGAATCGGCAACGGAAGGTTTGGATTCGGGCTTCGACGGATTGATCGGTTCGCCCCGGATGTCCGCCGGCGCGTTGTCTTCGGAGGACCGGCTTGACGCAGAGCAGCCAGCGAGGAGGCAGGCGGCCAGGGAAGCGCAAAATGCTGCTCGCAATTCAGCGCTTAGATTCCACATCGGATTGCTCATAACGTCTCGGCATTGCTTTTACTCTGGTCCAGGCGCGGTTTCAACTCTGCTCATCGTTACGGCTAAGCCATCTATTGATTTCGACGGGGAGCGCACGCGCCCTCGCGTGCCGTGGTCGGCGCCCTCGCCGACCACGAGGGTTCCGTCGAACACTCACCATCGACTGACCTTCTGACGCGTTCCTTCCGACCGGCGAGGCGCCGGTCGGAACACGCGAGGGCGCGTGTGCTCCCCGGTTTCGACTGCATTGTTGGCTAAGAAATCGGCGCCAGGTTCTCCGCGACGTCCGTGCGATACGCTTTCACGGCCGGAACAATGCCGGACAACGCGCTCAGCCCGATCAATCCCAGCGGCGCCCAGAGCATGATCGCGTGAAACGCCAGCGGGTCGAGCACGATGCCCGTCTGCGCGCGCACTACCGAAGCCACGCCCAGCAGAATCACCGCGTAAAATCCAAATCCAATCGCCATGCCCAAGGTGGCAATTGCGGCGGCTTCCAAAATAATCGAAGCCAACACCGTGCGCCGATGCGCGCCCAGCGCGCGCAGGATGGCGATCTCCCGGCGGCGCTCATTCATCGAATTGTAAAGGCTGGCGAGAATCGAACCGGTGGCGACGAGCGCGACCAGGTACGCCACGAGTTCCAGCACGCGATCGAACCAGGCGATCTTTCCAAAAAGTTGCGCCATGATTTGCCCGATGGGCCAGGCGAACGTGAGCCGGCTTCCTTCCTTGTTGTAGAGCAAGTTGAGGCGCTGCCCGGCGATCGCGCTGCCCGCTTTGAGTTTGATGAGCACGGCGCTGATGTCCGAGGCGGCGGCGGGATCGTGTCCGCTCATTCGCTGCAAACCTTCCAGTGGAATCCAGATCACACGGTCCGCCGGAGTGTTCGTCGGTTCCAGGATTCCGACGACCAAATAGGTTTCCGCGTGTTCCTTTTCTTCGTCGAACAGGAGGCCATGGAAGGGATGGATCACGTCGCCCCGTTTCAGGCCAAGCTTCTCCGCCACGAGACTTCCCGCGACGGCTTCGCGCGCGGTGGGATCAAAGATTCGCCCTGGGGCGCGCGGGGCGCAACGCTTGCCCGGCGCGTATTCGGCCTTCGTGAAAAACTCCGGCGAAGTTCCCACCAGGCGGTAGCCGCGATAATTGTCGCCCATCGCGATCGGGACCGCCAATTCGACGTTGGGATTTTTTTGAATCTCCAGGTAATCGGACCACCCCAGATTGCCGGGTGATTCTTCGAGGTGAAAGACCGCGTTGAGAACCAACTGAAGTTTGGCAGAACGCGCGCCCAGCACGGCGTCGAAACCGCCGCTCATGCCCGTGAAGGCGGCGTGCGATTGTTCGCGAACCGTCCACACAGACATCAACAAGCCTCCCGCCAGCGCGATGGACAAGGCCGTGAGCACGGTCGAGAACGCGTGCTGGCGAAGGCTTTTATAGATGATCAGCCACAAGGTCATAGCAGGCGGGTAGGGCGAGTCCGTCCCGGCGAGCCGCTCGACGCGCGTGGAACACGTCCGACACGGCTCGCTGCGGACAGGCTCGCCGGACCCGGGAAGGTATCTCCGTCCGGCGTCGCATGGCTCAGTTCCCCTCCCGGGAGGGGCGAAGGGGTGGGTTGGTTCATGGGAAGCTGCCTTGGTCTCGGAACCATGCACTCGGCCCTTGAACCCGTCGATGGTAGGGCGAGGCCGTCTCGGCGAGCCGCTCGACACGCCTGGAACACGTCCGGACCGGCTCGCTGGGGACAGGCTCGCCCTACCCAGCGGTTCATGGGAAACCGAAACGATCTCATTTCTCAACCGCGTTGGAATTGTTCAGGCTCTCAAAATCTCGAACCTGCTCGAACTGGCCGAGCGCTTCCCGGTCGTGACTCACCAGGAGCAGCGCGGCGCCGTTCTCGCGGCAGGTTTCGCGAATCAACGTCAGAACTTCGCGCGCGTTGGCGTGATCCAGGTTGCCCGTGGGTTCGTCCGCCAGCACCAGTTTGGGCTGGTTCGCCAGCGCCCGCGCCACGGCGACCCGCTGCTGCTGGCCGGTGGAGAGCTGTCGCGGATAATGGTTCAGATGATCCCTCAAACCCACGCGGTCCAAAAGCCGCCGCGCCTTTTCGCGATCCGCGCCGCGGCCGAAAGACATTCCCAGGAGCACGTTTTCCAGGCAGGTGTAGCCCTGGAGCAGATTGAACGTTTGAAAAATGTAGCCCAGCGTCGTGGCTCGAATCCGGTCCCGCTCCGGCTCCGGCTGGGCGGACATTTCGCGGCCCGCCACGGCGACGCGGCCGGAATCGGGTTTCAGGATGCCGGCGATCAAATTCAAGAAGGTCGTTTTTCCGGAACCGCTTTCCCCTCGCAGCGCGACGTGCGCGGCTTCCTCCAACGCAAAGTCGCGGACGCGGACCACGTCGTGGCGCGTTCCGTCCGGTCGAAGAAAGGATCTCCGAAGGTCTGAGATTTCCAGGACGCGCATTTCGGTTGGCCACAAGCATCCGTCAAGTCTTGCCGTCCCGTCAAAAGATTTCCGCGATTCAACGATTCCAGTTTGAACTTTGAACTTTGAACACAGACGCCCGGCATTGCTTTGCCTGCGCTGATGCCAATAATCCCCGCTCGTGGCGAAGACACTTAAGTTCGGAAACTGGTCGAACGCCGTCGAGAGCAGCGCGCTGGTGGTGGGCCTGATGGTTCTGGTAGCCGCCGTGGATCACTTCTTGAAGCTGGGGCTCAACGCGCTCGGCATCATCCCGCGCACGCTGCCGGGGTTGCTCGGGATTTTCTTCAGCCCGCTGCTGCACCTGGACAAGTCGCACCTGATGGCCAATGCGTTTCCGCTCTTCGTCCTGCTCATTCTTCTGTTTTGGGACCGGAAATATCACCCGTTCGAGACGCTGGCGGTTGTATGGCTGGCGAGCGGTCTTGGGACCTGGCTCATTGGCCGCGGCCAGTCGATCCACATTGGGGCCAGCGGGATCATTTACGGGCTGGTGGTTTATCTCATCGCGGCCGCGTTCTGGATGAAACGCTGGCGTCCCGCTGTCGTGGCGATCTTCGTTTTCGTGATTTACGGAGGCATTTTCTACGGCGTCCTGCCTCAGCAAGGTCACGTGTCGTGGGAAGGGCATCTGGCGGGCGCAATCGCGGGCTGGTGGACGGCGCGGAGGAACCATTGGTGAGGGCGTTAAATGGGTTAAAAAGGTTACATGGGGGACGGCGTTTGGCTTCGCGCCGTAGGCGAGGCGAGAGTCAGCGTCAGCGAGGGAGCACGAAGGTCCGATAGAAACGCTGAGCGCGCGGAGGGACGGGATAGACGGAGCGCAGGGAATTGGTCGAAGCTGAATTGGTGGAGATCGTAGCCCGGTCTTTCAGACTTTCAGATCGTTGGAGGCCTGGATGACCCTTTGAACCTACGAACCGTTTGGACAAATTCGGGTTGCATATGCAACAGGAATTTGTCCGCATTACCTCCGACGGTTCGTGGGGAGGGAGAAGCCAACGGTGGGAGTTGGAGATGCACTGCTGCACAACCGCGACGACCGCGCTCTAATCCAGAATTCATCGTTGACGCTCCGGGGCGGGCGGTTTACATCCACGGCTCGTTTAAGTTCACTTGGAAATAGAAAGGGAAGTTTATGGCACTCAAAGTTGCGATTAACGGGTTCGGTCGGATCGGGCGCATGGCGTTTCGCGCCATGCTGGAACAAGGGCTCGTGGGCAAAGGCAAAGCCGTCGAAGTCGTCGCCGCCGGCGATATCGTCCCGGCGGATAACCTCGCGTACCTGCTGAAGTACGATTCGACCCAGGGCCGTTTCCAGGGCGAGGTCAGCTCCAAGAAATCTTTTCCGGATCGCGTGGAGGACGACGTGCTGGTGGTCAACGGCATGGAAATCCAGGTCGTCAGCGCCAAAGATCCTTCCGGTCTGCCGTGGAAGCAACTGGGCGTGGAGGTCGTGATCGAATCGACCGGGCTGTTCACCGAGGCCGAAAAAGCCAAAGGCCATCTCGCCGCCGGCGCGAAGAAAGTCATCATCTCCGCCCCGGCCAAGAACGAAGACCTCACCGTCGTCCTGGGCGTCAATCACGACAAATACGATCCCAAGACACACCACATCATCTCGAACGCGTCCTGCACGACGAATTGCCTGGCGCCACTCGTGCACGTGTTGCTCAAAGAAGGTTTCGGGATCGAAGAAGGATTGATGACCACGATTCACGCCTACACCGCGACGCAGAAGACCGTGGATGGTCCCAGCAAGAAGGATTGGAAAGGCGGACGCACTGCCGCGATCAATATCATTCCTTCGACCACCGGCGCGGCGCGGGCCGTGGGCCTGGTTTGCCCCGAAGTCAAAGGCAAGCTCACGGGGATGGCGTTTCGCGTGCCGACGCCGACGGTCTCTTGCGTCGATCTCACCGTGCGCACGGTGAAGGAGACCAGCTATCAGGAAATCTCGGCGGCGATGAAGAAAGCCAGCGAGACTTATCTGAAAGGGATTCTCGACTACACCAGCGATGAAGTCGTGAGCACCGACTTCATCCATTGCCCCGCCTCCTCGATTTACGACTCCGGCTCCGGCATCGAACTGAACAAGCGGTTCTTCAAGCTGGTGAGCTGGTATGACAACGAGTGGGGCTACAGTTGCCGCGTGGGCGATTTGCTCAAATACATCGTGAGCAAGGGGGTTTGAGGGTCCTGTTGGCCGCAACTCGGTCCGCAATGGGGAGCGCGGCTGTCTCGGCTGGCGTCTCGCCGACTGAAACCAGTCGCGCCCGCCCCCCATTTCAAATAGAACCCGCCGAACGCTCCGGCTGCTCGACGGGGCATGTGTTTAGCGTGCCTTCCGCCGTAGCGCAGAGTTGCACTCTGCCGTATCGCCGATTTTCAATCGGCGGCGCTTCGGCGAGTTCGAGAGCCCTCAAACTTGTCGAGCCTCTGCGGAATGCAATTCCGCGATACGGCAGATTACAAATCTGCGGTACGCTAAACAGAAACTCGGCAGGACGCCGAGCGCGGCACGCGAGACGCGCGCCTCCCCGAACACGATATGCGCATTATTGGCGGAACTGCGGCGGGCCTGTTGCTCAAGGCGCCGAAAGGATTTGAAGTGCGGCCCACGCCCGACCTCGTCAAACAAGCGCTGTTCAACAGCCTGGGCGGGCGGGTCATCGAAGCGCGCGTGCTCGAACTTTTCGCGGGCACGGGCGCGCTCGGCCTGGAATGCCTGAGCCGCGGCGCGGCCCATCTGACGTGCGTGGAGAAAACCAGCCGCCACGCGCGGTTGATCGAGGAGAATCTGCGGACGACGCATCTCGACGGCGCGCGCTTCGAGCTCCGCGTGCAAGACGCGTTCGCAGCCATGACCCAGCTTGCGGCGGCGGGCCGCCAGTTTGAGATGGCCGTCGCGGACCCTCCTTACGGCGAGAAAAACCTCGGACGCCGCTCCACTTCGTTCGCGCAACAACTCCTGGACGACGCGCAACTTCCCCGCCTGATTGCTCCCGATGGGCTATTCATTCTCGGCCACGCCCGGCGCGACACCTTGAGCCTTCCCGGCGGCTGGGAGGAGATCAAGGTGCTCAAGCACGGCGATTCGATCATCCGGTTTTTGCAACGATCGAAAGTGCCGAATGGCTGTTGAGCGTGGACGAACCACGAGCCATGAAAAAATCTCTCGAAGCCGCGCCCCCCGCTTGAACCGCTTTCCGACCTGTCCGGTTCATGGGCAGAATTGCGGCCGCGCTTGTGAACAGTGTGAACAGAGTGGACAACTTTTTTGCGCGATGACTTGACTATTTTTTCGGCAAGTTCAGTTTTGCACCCGCATGAAAAATTCGTGGGACTCCGCAATCGTCGCTCCGCAGGAGGTGAAGGACCGGGTTCGCGAAGTGGAAGTGAAAACTGAATTTCAGTTTCGATTCAAGCGCGCCCTGGCCCGATGCGTGAGACGTGGCTTCTCCGTCGAAGAAAGCTTCGGCCTGATCTGGGAAGAAACTCTGGAAAAAGTCTATCTCCCCGATCCGATCCAATCCGAGTTGTATCCGGAACTGATCGCCTGGGCCAAGCACAACGCGTGGCGCGGTTCTCCCGTGCCGGCTCTCCAGGCGGGCGAGTGATCCGAACGCCGGCTTTCGAGCCGGCGGCTTGCGAGGTTTCCCAACCTTGCCTTCGTTGAGGCAGGAGCGCCTTCAGAACTTGCCGACGGGAATGTCGGCGTCATGTGATCAGTGGTTGGCAGAGCGACACCATGGACACCCATCCGGATCCAACCAGGATTTCCCGAAGCACTCCAGACAGGGCGGGCCAATTCGCGGCAAGGCTGAATGGGTGCGTTTGGGCTGAATGGGCCTTTGTTCTGTGCCTCGGCGCGGCGGTGGTTTCTTGGGGCGCGCCGGAAGCCAACGCAGCCTCGTACGCGAGGAACGGCGTCCGGTTGACGAATTTCGATTTTAGTTTTCTGTACCCTCCTCCGACTGTCGCGTGGGAAGAATCCTGGGACGCCGTCGTGGATGCCCGGGATCCGAAGAATGAGAAAATCATCGTTCCGGGCATCATCCTCAACAGCCCTCCGCGGTCGTACGTGTTGAAATACAACACGGATTTGACGCCGGACACCCGGTTCGGGCCTGACGGAAAGGGGTATTCCCTGCTTTCCTGGACGGATAAGGACTCGCCCGGAAATGGGTTCACCATCAAAGGCGTCGCGGTCCGGGAGGACGGCAAGATCCTTCTGGCCGGCTCCGCTCCTCAAAAGAATTCGCCCGGACTGACTGACATCGGCGTGATCCAGCTTACGGAAAACGGCCTGGAGGACACGGCGTTCGGCGAAACGGATGCGCAAGGCAAGAAGA
The DNA here is from genome assembly GCA_016871535.1 of Verrucomicrobiota bacterium. Lineage (NCBI taxonomy): Bacteria > Pseudomonadati > Verrucomicrobiota > Verrucomicrobiota bacterium. The sequence goes on along the minus strand of VHCZ01000006.1, from coordinate 42,051 downwards.
GCGGCCGAGTCTCGTTTGATTTCAATGGTCTGGCCGACGTGGCCACGGCGCTGGCTTACGATCAGAAGCGAAAAGCGATTTGGGTCGCCGGGCTGACTCGGGGCGACAGAGGAAGGATGATGCAACCGACTGCGCTCGTCGCGAAGTTAACCGCCGATGGCGCGCTGGACCCGAGTTTCAACGGCACAGGCAAACTTTCCGTTCCCGGCGGCGCCGCGGCCGATATTGCGGTGGATGCAAACGGCAACGCTATCTTCATCGGCGGGAGATACTGCTATCGCCTTACGCCGGCGGGCACCTTCGACCCAACCTTTGGCGCGAACAAAGATGGAAAAGCGCTGATCGGCATTGGAGCCGCCGGGCTGGACCTTCAACCCGACGGCAAGATTGTCTTTGGCGGCACCAGCGGAGGAGCGAGGGATCCCGGCGGCGCGATGTCCCCGGCGGCGATGGATTCGGATTTTGCCGCCGCTCGCCTGAATCCGGATGGCACTCCCGATGCAACCTTTGGCCGAAACGGCGTCGCCATCATTCCTTTCAATTGCAATCCCGCCAAAGGCGGCGTGCGCGACCGCGGCAACGATATTCAGGTGCGCTCCGACGGGAAAATCGTGATCGGCGGCATGGTCTTTCTGGAATACATGGACTTGATCGACATGCACCATCTGCCGAGTGCGTACGGCCTGGTCGTCTTAAATGCGGATGGGTCGCCAGACACAAGTTTCTCCGATGACGGCAAGGAAGTCATCAATTTCACCGGTTATCATCCCGAGGCCAACGGAGCGGACAAAGGCGCGGGCATCGCGATCTTGCCGTCCGACCAATCCACGGTGTTTGTCGGCTTCGCCATGATGGGGCATCCCATTCAGAACAGTTACGGAGACGTGGGCGTCGCCATTATTCCGCACAGTCCAAGCCAGGTTAGCTTTGCCATGAAGGACACGATTCACTCGGGCGGCTGGAAGAATTTGTACGGCATCGATGGATATTCAATGGCCGGCGTCACTCCAAGGCTGCCGGCCTATGCCACGGTTTCGTATGCGAATGCGAAACCAAACGTGGTGAAGGAGGCCCGCGACTGGCCGAACGCTTTGCAGATGCCGGATTCGACGACGGACCGCATTGCGGCGAATTATCAGGACAAAACACTGTCCGTCGTCGTCACGATCAAGGGCAACACACCAAAGCCGGTAGCTTTGTATTTCTGCGACTATGACAGGTCCGGCCGATCGGCAACGGTGCAAGCGTTCAATCCGGACACAAACACATTGATCGAGTCGCAGACGGTCGATGACTTTCAGAATGGCGTGTATCTGCAGTACCACCTTAAAGGCCGCATCCGGTTTCAGTTGACGGGGAAGAATGACAGAGGCGCGGTTCTCCCCGACGTCTTCTTCGGTTATGAAAACTCGGTGAGTTTCGCTGGCAAGGATGCGACGACTTCCGGCAACTGGAAGGGCATCTATGGCGCCGATGGCTATTTGTTGGCGGGGTATCCCTCAAAACTTCCCGCATACGTCACGGCGCGGTTTATGGACTACGGCGATATTTTGGAGTTCCAATATTCGCCCTGGGGAAAAGGCGCAGGGCCAGTCACCGCCACGTCGGCGTTCTTCACGAGCTCGCCGGGCGACAACGCGCTGCAGAAACCTGGCTCGGACGAGGGCCGAGTCGGAAGAGCGATCGCAAGCCTGCACACGCCCTATTCGCAATGCCACTCAGGCATCCTCGTTGATGTCGCGATCAACGATTACAGCCCAAGATCAGTCGCGTTGTATTTTGCTGACTTCAAAGGCGCGAAGCTGTCGATGACCGTCGAGGCGCTGGACGGGGAAACGGAAGAAGTGCTGAATTCGCAAAGCCTCTCCGAATTTCCCAACGGCGTTTATTTGAAGTACCGCGTCAAAGGCCACATCAAATTTCGCATCAAGGACAATACCGCTGAGGACAACGGAACGGTGATATCGGGAATATTTTTCGACTCGGCTTAAAGCCGTGGCCATCGCTCTGCCAGGGACTCGCCTTCGATCAAGCTACTTTTGCGAGAAAAGGTGCTGATGAATCGATTCCATGAACTTCCACGGGTGCTTCGACGAATCGACTTCGAGGGACGGAAGAAGAGTCAAAGCGCATACGATCCAATCGCGCTTGTCGTTTGTCCATGGAATCCCCTGACGCCTCACTCAGCGGTTTCGAGAATTCTCTTCACCTTTTCGAGCACGCCGGGGATGTCTTCGGTTGCCGTTTGCCAAACGATCTCGTAATCCACACCGCCGGAGTCGTGGATTAGGCGGTCGCGCATTCCGGTCATGAGCCGCCACGGCAATTCGGGATTGCCCTGGCGAAAGTCGGATGGAATCTGTTTGGTGGCTTCTCCAATAATCTCAAGGCTGCGCACAAAGGCGCGCTTCAAGTGTTCGTTGGTCAAGAAGTCGTCGCCCCGCAAGTCTTTAGTCCGCCGTGCGAGATAAACCGCTTCGTCACGGATGTGCCGAAGCCGTTCAAGCGGCGAGGCGGGCATATCGCACTTCTCGGAGAATCATTGGGGCAATGTAAGGACTGAGAGATTCTGGCGTCACCAGTTCGACGCGCCGTCCAAATAGGGCTTGCAGGAAGTCTCCCAGCTCCACCAGGTTCGCGAGCGTCTTTCGGCCCGTTTCGAAGTGCACAAGCAGATCCACATCGCTGGCCGTGCTTTCTTCGCCCCGGGCGCACGAGCCGAACAATCCGACGCGGCTGACCCCGAACCGCCGGATATCGGTTCGATGTGCCTCCAGTTGCTCGATAAACCTGTTTGTGCTCGGATGTCTTATGATTCTGCCATTACCGAGGGAAAACTTACTAGGTTCACCGCCGATTTCAATGAGGCTATCTGTGCTTGAGCGATCCGGCCTGGGTTCTCCGTGAATGGGATTCTCTTTCGCCAACGGCAGTACGGTCTCGCGAGACAAGCGGAACCAATTTGTCGCTGAATTTAGAATCAGGACATCGGCCAGCTACGGGTAAGTGCCTTCTTTGACGGAGACGGTGGTGTTCTCGCACATCCACAAGGCATCCCGAAGCGAGTCGCCGGCCGGGCCCAGCGGCAGCGGCAACAGCGTGTTTCGCACAGGCACCTTGATCTTTGAACCGATCCATTTGTGGATTTCGGAGTGGCCGTCCGCGAACGAAAAACCGCAGGCCCCATTGTGATAGGACGCCGGCACGTCGATGATCTGCGCGTTCTTCGCATCGGGCTTGTACATCTGCACCGCAAACGCCGGATCGTTGACGCTGTCCGGGTGCTCGTCGAGCAGCACCCATGTTTTGACCGGGTTGATGATGTCACTGGTCTTTTTGTAAATGCGCCAGGCGCTGGCCGGCAGCCACGTGCCATCGTCAAAGACCTGGCTCATCGAGTTGCTGCGGACGCGCGGCAATTTCAGCCCCTGGTTGTTTTTTACCGAGACTTTGTCGGCGGGGCATTTCCAAAGCGTAAAACTATTCCCGATGTAAGGCATGAGCGGACTTTTGGCGACATCGACATTCACGTCCCAATTCGCGGGGGCAGAGGAATAGTCCAACCACCCCTTCACCCAGACGGCGCGCCGGCCATCGATAATGTCGCGCGCCAGGAGCAGCGTGTCGTTGTCGTCGTCGGCGTACTGCCGCCAGCCCAGCATCATCTGGCGGAGGTTGTTCATGCAGCCAATGCCTTGCGCCTTGGTCTTGGATTTGGCCAAAGCCGGCAAGAGCATGCCGGCGAGAATGGCAATGATCGCAATGACGACCAGGAGTTCAATCAGCGTGAAGGCTCCGCGGGCCGAGAAGGAGTTGGGTTGTTTGAGGAAAGTCTTCATAGCAAGCGCTCGTTGAGGAGATCGCAACCTTTTAGCCCTATTGCCCGGACGAGTCAAAAGGTAATTGCTGCTTGGTCCGCGGGATCCGCGGAATGGACGACAAAGCTCGTAGCGCAGAGTTGCACTCTGCCGTATCGCAGAATTGTATTCTGCGGGGCGTCTCCCAGTCCGAGCCCGCTGGGACTTGCCGGCGCCCTGCCGATTGGAAATCGGCGATACAGCAGATTGAAAATCTGCGCTACGGTTCTCCGGTCGATCTGTCGTCAATCCCACGGTCTGCACAGTAACTTAACCTGAAGGGATACGCATCAGGCCAAAATCTCCTTGATGACTTCGCCGTGGTCGATCTCGAGGCGCTTGCGTCCGGGAAGTTCAAGCCTGCGCGAGTCCAAGCCCAGGCAGTGCAGGGCCGTCGCGTGAATGTCGGTCACGTAATGGCGATCTTCAATGGCGTGAAAGCCCAGCTCATCGGTTGCGCCGTTGATGACGCCGCCCTTGACGCCGCCGCCCGCGAGCCAGGCGCAGAACCCTTGCGGATGATGGTCGCGGCCCGTGCCTTCCGCGCCGGGTGAACGGCCAAATTCCGTGCCGAACACCACCAGCGTCTCGTCCAGCATGCCCCGCTGCTTGAGGTCCTTCAGCAAGCCGGCAATCGGCTGATCCACTTGCGCCGCCAGTTTCGTGTGGTTCGATTTGATTTCCGAGTGCGCGTCCCATTCGCCGCCGCCGCCGCCGCCGTGGAAGATCTGGATGAAGCGCGCGCCGCGCTCGACGAGCCGCCGCGCGGCCAGACACTGTTCCCCGAAGGTTTTCGTTTCGGTTTTGTCCAGGCCGTACAGCTTGCGCGTCGCCTCGGTCTCTTTTTCCAATTGGAGTGTCTCCGGAATCGACGTCTGCATCTGAAAGGCCAGTTCGTAGGATTTGATGCGCGCGCGCAGGTCTTTGTCGTCGGGATAATCGATCCCGGCGAGGTGATTGAGTTTTCCGAGCAAGCTCAAATTCTCCAATTGTTCTGCGGGCGTGATGGAGCTGTCGCTGGGCGCGATGAACGGCAGCGGCTTCTTCGGATCCACGTTCAAACGCACGCCGCCGTATTCGGGGCCGAGATAGGCCGCGCCGTGTGTGAAGGCGCCGCCGCAGCAATCGCCCGTGGGAACGCCGAGCACGACATATTCTGGCAGATTCTCGTTCAATGTGCCGAGGCCATAGCAAACCCACGAGCCGATGGTTGGGTATTCCAGTTCGCGCGGATGACGGCCGGTCTGCCAGGTGAGTTGGGCGCCGTGATCGTTGTGAATGGTCCAGAGCGAACGCACCACGGCGAGGTCGTCCGCGCATTCGCCGACGTGCTTGAACCAATCGCCGGCCACCAGCCCGCTTTGGCCGTATGTCCGATAGCCCGCCTGCAGCGGCATGATGACCTTACGATTGCCGTGGGAGGGATTCGCCCCGACGATATTCGCGTTGACGCGTTTGGGGTCGAGCACGTCTTTGTAGGGCGTTTCGTCGATTGATTTGCCGCCGTATTTGTTCAACTCCGGTTTGACGTCGAAGCTCTCCAGATGGCTGACGCCGCCGCAGAGAAAAATCCAGATCACAGATTTGGCGCGCGGCGGAAAATGCGGCTGGCCGTTCGGCGGGCGCCAGTTTGAATCCGGCTCCTCAGCCCGGGCAACGCGGTCACGAAAAAGCATCGCGGATAACGCCAGCCCCGTGAAACCCATACCGGTATCGACGAGGAAGGAGCGGCGTGTGACGCCGGGGCATTTGCATTGAGATGATGGATTCATAAAGCCGCAGGCGAAGTCGTTAAAACGTTAAAAACGTTACAAGGTTAAATCGTTAAATCGGTTAAATGGGTGGAAGAAAGCGGGAGAGCAGCCGTCTCGGTTGCATCCGTCGGCGTCTCGCCGACTGAATCGACACGCGCAGCGGCACTTTCTCATGGTTCGATCTGCGTTCATCGGCGGTTGGAAGATGCGATGCACGGCTATCGCACCGTGACGAAATCGTTGTGGTTAAACAGGACCAAAATCAGATTCGCGCGCGCGCGATCGGGGGATGACAGCCTGGTTTGCTTGCTCAAGAAATCCTGACAATGCCGGATCTCGGTCAGATTCGGCTCGCGGGCCAAGATGCGGCGGAACGCTTGCGCAACGAATTGGGCGTCGTCATCCCCGGTTTCTTGTGCGAGCCGTTCGGCCAGCCGTTTGGACTCGCTGCGGGTCAAGCCGCTGTTGGCCAGCGCCAGCGCTTGTTGCGGCACGACGGTCGGGCGGCGCAGATAGCATTCGGTCACGCTGGGGCCGTCGAAAATCTTGAGAAACTCAACTTCCTTCTCGGCGGCGATGCGCAAATAAAGACTGCGGCGTTTGGAGGTGAGTCCCAATTTGTGGTCGATGTCGGGCCCGCTCATCGCCGCGTCGAGATCACCGGAGACATACAGCAAATTGTCGCGCACCAGTTCCGCTTCCATGCGGCGCGAAGGCATCCGCCAGAGATAAACGTTGTCCGGATCGATACCGGCATTCGCTTCATCTGGAGTCGAAGCCATGCGATACGTGCTGCTCGTGACGATCAACCGGTGCATCGCTTTCATGCTCCAGCCCTGAGCCATGAATTCCGCCGTGAGCCAATCGAGTAATTGTGGATGCGACGGCGGGCGCCCGTTACGGCCGAAATCCGAAGGCGTGGGCACAATTCCCTGGCCGAAGTGCCGCAGCCAGATGTGATTCATCGCCACGCGCGCCGTGAGCGGATTGTCGGGACTCGCGATCCAGCGGGCGAACGCCAGACGACGCCCCGTGCTGGCGGCCGGATACGTCTCCATCGGACGCGGCTTGTAATTCGTTGTGGCCGGCTCATCAAGTTTCTTCCCGGCGTCCGCCAGCGCTTTCTCGGCCTCCGCGGTTGTTTTCTGCGCCGTCTCCAGATTCTTCGCCGCTTTTTCGGCATCCTTCTTTCGCGCGGCCAGCTTATCGGCGATGGCTTTCTCCGTTTCAGTCTTCTCACTCGACTCGTTGTTGGTGCTGGCGAGGCTTTCAACAGCCTTGTTCGCTTGGTCCGCTTTGCTCTGGGCATCCGCCTGAGCGACCTGCGCGGAGTGAAGTTTCAGTTTCGCCTCGAGGACCGCCAGCTTGAGTTGAGTTTCGGCCGCCTCGGTGGCGGCGGCTTTCCACTCGTCCGAGCCCTTCTTGTTTTGGTCTTCGAGTTTCTCGGCGCGGATGGAAGCGAGGAGAGATTCGTGCTTCGTCTCGGCAAGGGCGGTGTTCAATTCCTGCTCGTTGAGTTTCTCGGTTTTGGCACCCTTGTCGTTCCGCAGCTTTTCCAAAGCCTCGCGCGCTGCGACCAAGGCGTGTTCGCTTGCGGCGATCGCGTCTCTCGCGACAAAATCGCGCTTGTCGGGCAGCGTGGCGAAGCGCGGGAGACTGACTTGCTGAAGCCGCAGCTTGCCGCCTAAAATCTGAAGAACGCCGGGTTGCATCACGCGGTTCGTGTCCGGCCGCCGCTCGTCGCCGCGGATGAAAAAGTAAGTTGGCGCGTTCGTGCCCGCGTCAAAGACGCGCACCAGACCGTTCTTGCCCGTGTCGTATTCGCCAGGCACGCGATCGGTGCGAACCTGATGCGGCTCGAACACGGCGCGGAGCTGATAATATTCCGCCTGCGAAATGGGATCGAACATGTGGTCGTGGCATTTGGCGCAACCGACAGTCAATCCGAGAAACGCCTGCGCCGTGTGTTTGATCGTATCTTCGAGCCACTGCTCGCGGCTGAGCATTTTGTAATTTCGGACGAGGTAACCGGTTGCCCGGAGCGCATCCGTGTCGTCCGGCGCGAGTTCATCCGCCGCGAGCATTTCCAGGATCATCCGATCATAGCTCTTGTCCTGGTTCAGCGATTCCACGATCCAATCGCGCCAGCGCCAGATGTGCGGTTTGCTGTCGCGGATCTGGTTGCCGCCGCTCCACCCGGCCCAGTCGCTGTAGCGCCAAACGTCCATCCAGTGGCGTCCCCAGCGTTCGCCGTAGCGCGGATCATTCAGCAAGCGGTCCACGACTTTTTCGTAAGCGGCACGGGAACCGTCCTGGGCGAAAGCGCGCTGTTCTTCCGGAGTTGGCGAAAGCCCGATGAAATCGAGATAAATCCGCCGCAGCAGAACTTCCTTGGACGCTTCCGGGCGAGGCTGAAGGTTTCGCGCTCGATGCTCGGCCGCAATGAAGGAGTCAATGGGGTTGCGGACGAGTAACCCACCCCCTGACCCCTCCCAGGGAGGGGAGCTTGATCCGGCAGCCTCCGGCGTAGTTCTCCTCTTGGGAGGGGCGAAGGGGTGGGTTGGTTCTGAAGAGCGTGGAAATGTTGGCGCCGGCGGTCGTTTCACCTTCTCGAAGGGCAGCCAGCGGTACGAGGCAAGAAACTTCGCGAAATCTGCGCGCCGTTTGTCCGCTTCCGAAATCTCAGCCTGGCCCGGCGAATCCTTGGCGTCGCCCGGATTGCGGCCCAACAACAGTTCGGTTTCATTTTCGGCGCCATCGCCGTCGCAATCTTCCTTGGCGATCACGGCGAGGCGCGTGGGTAAGTCGCTTTTCGCCTCAGCTTTTCGGAGTTCTTCACCCAGGAGACGCAGCCGATGGCCGAACGGATTGTGCGGAAATTCTGCAAGGCTTTCCGGCGCGGTCTTGGCGCTCGGCAAATGGCAAGTCGTGCAGCGCGCGAGTTCTTTGCTCAGGAATTTGTCGTAATGACGCTCCAGGCTGGCTTTGTTCGCGGGCGTGGCCTGGACTTCGCCGACCTGGCAAAGAAGCGGGGCGGCCAGAGTTAAAGGAGCGCCCAGAAGCACGACCCAAACTGGTTTTGGCGCAAACACAGGACGGACAGGTTTGGCCAAACTATCGTCAGCCGTGCATCATGTGTCAACCCCGGCATCGGTCTAAGGTGCGACTAAAAGTGTCGGTCAGCGACTCCGATTGACTTCTCTCTCTCCCCGCGAGGAACGAGTGGGGAGAGAGTTGGAGAGAGGGGCTTCTTGGAAACAGGAGAAGCGAGCCAACGCACCTCCTCCCCAGCCCTCTCCTCCCTTCGGGAAGAGAAGGAGGAGACTTTGTCGTCCGACAGTCTTAATCGCACCCTCGGTCTAATTCGCCAGCTCACGGCCGGCAGTCGCGGAGGAACGGGTTCGCCCGGATTGCCAATACTCCGGCAGTCCATACTTGGTTTCGAGAAGGATTTCCAGAATGGCGGCTCGATCTTCCGCGCGGACCTTTTCAAAGTCCCGGCTTTGATCCTGGCCCGTGAGGATGTTCCAGAGCCGCTGGTAAAGGTGCTCTTTCATCGGCGCCGGGAGGTTGTCGAACGCGGGTGAGTAGATCCCATAGCTGCACGGGTGCTTGAAAAGCCGCGTCTGCAGATCGAGGTCGCGCAGCGAACGTCCTCGCCGGTCGCGCGGGCCGTGCGACTGGAATTCCTTCGTGAATTCCGGATTGCCGCGAACCGGGCCCGTGAGCGGCGCTTCCGCGGTCAAGAGCAGGTAACGCAGGAACGCTTCGGATTGTGATTTGAGGTAACGGATGTGGCCGTACTGCCGGAGCATGATCCGGCTCTCGAAATTGAGGCGAGTCACGTAATTCTGCATGTGCGCCTGGTGCTCCAGCACCATCAACGCGACGATATCGCTGCCGGTGCCGAGGTATTTCCTGGTCTCGAAAAAGCGGCTCAAGTCCGCGAGGTTGCCGAGTTCGTAGGGTTCTTTCGCGGCCTGCTCGAATGCCGCCGCGCCGATAAGATTGCCGCGATGGATTTGATCTCCGTGCGTGCCGGTGACGTACCACCCGGCCCATCGATCCTCCAACGGCGTGCGATGTGTGATGTAACTGGCTTCATTGTGCGTATCGAGTTCGCCGGTTTCGTCCGTGGCAATCGAGCGGACGAAATGCCCGGGCACGCCCATTGTCTTGGCTGCGCCGTGGCATTGCAGGCAATCGACACTGCGCTTGAACTTGGGTTGCGCCGTTTCCTCCTGCGCCAGGCTGTAAAAGACCCCGCCCAGGTTCGGATCCATGGCGCTGACCTCCAGCAGTGGCGCGCCGGGAATGTACCCGACATACACGTCATCGCTATAGTAGATCGCCCGCGGGTTGCTCGGACTGATCAAGTGCCGTTGCAGCGATGTTTTGGAAAAGACCAGCATCTGGGAGGCCTGCGGAACATGGAGAAACTCAAGGAGCGCGGGCAGGTATCCGAACTTGGAGTCGAACTTCAGTCGCGCTTCCCCGTTATCGATTCGTTTTTGGAGCCGGGCGACCGGATCGTCGGGTGCCTCAATTGAATACCGAATCTCTTCGCCATCGTAAGCCACTTGATGGGTCGAGCCCTGGAAGTCGTCTGCGAGAACGATTCCGGCGGCTAAGAAGACGACCAGCGGCTGTAGGACCCGGCAACCAGGGACAGGCAGGGCGAGTCTGTCCCGGCGATCCGCTCGAGGTGCGTGGAACACGTCCGACTCGGCTCGCTGGGGACAGGCTCGCCCTACCGTCTGGTTGGGAAGCGCCGTCGATTTCATTCGTTTGAGTAACACATTCATCTTCGATTTGTTGTCGGACGGCCGAGACAATAGTCGGCCCCGCGCTGGGTGCCGACCGGAAAGAGGCGATTCCTTGACGCGGGTCAAAAAGAAACAAAATGAACTTCGCCCGGGTCCGCTTGACGATCTCCCGGGTTCGTCTCTGCACGCGGTTGGAGCCGTAACGCTTGCGAAGACCACTAAGCCGTAACGATTCACTCTTCCATTTGAATAGTCACGCTAAGGAGTTTTGGCTGCAGTCAATACGCCGCAATGAATCAAGGTTGGAGCAACTTCGCCGGGCCTCAATCCGGCGCGCACCAGCCATTCCCGAAATTCTGCGCCACTGTACGCGCGGCCTTCCGTCAGCGTGAACAACGCCGCCGAGTACAATGCCACGGGCAGCGGACCGTCCTGGTCGTCATTCAAGAAGACATCGTGGATATGCAACCGGCCTCCAGGCCCGAGGCTGGCGGCGCAGCGTTGCACAAGCGTCCGGCACTGCGGCACGTCCCAATCGTGCAACACATTCGAGAGCAAGATCGCCTCGGCGCCTTCCGGCAATGGATCAACGAACATGTCACCTGCCCGGCATTCGAGCCGGTCCGCGACGCCGTAGCGCGCCGCCATTTCCGACGCCACTTTCAAGACTTCCGGACGATCGAGCACGATGGCGCGGAGGCGCGGGTTCATTTGCAGGAAAGCGATGCTGTAGATTCCGGTTCCCCCTCCGATGTCCACCAACGAAGAGACGCCCGTCATCGGAACTCGCGCCGCCAGGATTGGGGCTACGTTTTTCGCGCGCCCTGCCAGGGCCAGGGTAAGGAATCGCGCGCTGGCTTCCTTTTCCATCGCGGACTCGATTCCGTCGCGATAAATGAACGCCGCGCCCGGTTCGTCCTGTTTCACGCCGGCCGGGCGATTGGTCTGCAACCGTTCGATCATGGCTTGCACACCGGGCGACTTGAGCGCCGGACTCAGATAATCGCTCACGTCGAAGGGTGCGCCTGGAACCAGATGTTCGCGTGCGAGCGGTGACAAATCGAAGCGGTCCTGGGAGTCTTTCGTCAAAAGACCGAACGCGCGCAGCGCGGTCAGCAGCACCGTGGCCGGCCGCTCCGCCAGCTTCAACTCTCGGCCAAGGTCCGCGAATGACAAAGGCGCCGATGCCAGGCGCGCAAAAAGATTGAAGTGCCGGGCCGCCGCCACCAGCAACTCGGTTCCGTAATTGCCCCGGAAGAATTCAAAGATCGGCGTGGGATCAGTCTGCGGCGCGGCCAAGGCCGATAAGATGTGGCGAGCCTGGAGGTCGGGAGTCGTCATCGATGGTCCAAGTTGCTCGACCTACTGTGCGGGCAAGCCTCAGTTTTGTCAGCAACGACCTGACCGAACGGGAAAAGAAAGGCATCATCGCGGCGTATTACACTTCGGTGGAATTTCTCGGCCGGAACGTTTGAAATTGTGACAACGCAATTGGCCAATCGGCTGAATGGCGGAAAGCTGAACGTGGAGGCGCGAGGGACTGATCTGGTGTTGACGTTTGCCGGCGTGCGTCCGCCGCGCGTAGCTGGCGTTCATCTCGCCCCCGGTGACCTCCTGCGTTTTACGATTCAAGGGACCGCGGGCCGGGCTTTGCAGGTGCAGGTGAGTGAAAGCCTGGACCCACCCCGTTGGGTTCTCTTGAGAGAGGTTCAGCTTTCTGCTTCGGGAGGGTGACCGTGAGGGTAACCGCCAGGCCAATCGTGACCCAAGCCGCCAAGCTGGTTGCGAACGACGCGGCGGCGAGTGATCTTCGAGACTGACGATCCACACGCCATCCTCGAATTCTGCCTGCAGCCGAGAGACGGGGGAAACTGGCGCAAGCATCCCTACACAAACCTCCGTGCAACGAGGCTGGCGTTGTGGCCGCCGAATCCGAACGAATTATTGACGGCGGCGTGCACCGCCATTTCGCGCGCCACGTTCGGCACGTAATCCAGATCGCATTCGGGATCGGGATTCTCGAGATTGATCGTGGGCGGCACGAGATTCGTGTAAATGGCCTTCGCGCAAATCGCCATTTCCACGGCGCCCGCCGCGCCGAGCATGTGGCCGGTCGCGCCTTTGGTAGAACTGACCGCGAGCTTGCGTGCGTGGTCCGCGAAAACGGTCTTGATCGCTTGCGTTTCACACAAGTCGCCTTGAGGCGTCGAGGTGCCGTGCGCGTTGATGTACGAGATGTCCGTCGGCTGGAGACCCGCCGAGCGCAAGGCCATGTTCATGCAGCGCGCGGCCCCTTCGCCAAAGGGCGCAGGAGCGGTCATGTGATTGGCGTCCGCCGTGTTGCCGTAACCGATCAATTCACAGTAGATGCGCGCGCCGCGAGCTTTGGCATGCTCCAACTCTTCCAGCACGATCACGCCGGCGCCTTCCCCCATGATAAAGCCGCCGCGATCCCGGTCGAAAGGCCGCGAAGCGCGCTTGGGTTCGTGGTTGCGCGTGCTCATGGCTTTCATGGCGCAAAAGCCGCCAATCCCCAGCGGAACGATCGTCGCCTCCGAACCTCCGGCGAACATGATGGTCGCGTCCCCCATTTTGAGCGTGCGCCAGGCTTCGCCGATGGCGTGATTGGAGGTGGCGCAGGCGGAGCAAGTGGCCAGATTCGGCCCGCGCAGCTTGTGATACATCGAGAACAACCCCGAGGCCATGTTCAGGATGAGCATCGGGATCATGAACGGCGAAACGCGGCCCGGTCCCTTCGCCAATAGAATTTTGTGCTGTTCCTCCACCGTGTTCAGGCCGCCAATGCCGGATCCGATGAAAACGCCGACCTCATCGCGGTTTACTTTATCCAGGTCGAGTCCTGAATCGATCAGCGCTTTGTGTCCCGCATAGACACCAAATTGCGTGAAGCGATCGGCGCGGCGGACATCCTTGGGGGAAGGGAACGCAGGGTTGGGATCGAAATTCTTCACCTCCGCGGCAATCTGGCAATCGTAGGCGGAAGCATCGAACAGCGTGATTTTGTCGATCCCGCATTCGCCGGCGAGGAGGTGTTTCCAGAAGGTGTCGAAGTCGTGCCCCAGGGAACTGACCACGCCAAGGCCGGTGATGGCCACTCTTCGATTCTGGAGACCGTTTGCCATAAAAAGGGGGCAGCTCGCGCTGTGTTCAGCCGTAGCTGCCCCGGAAATGGTTCGGAAAACTATCGCTGCTGGGATTCTTCGATGTATTTGATGACGTCGCCCACACTCTGGAGTTTCTCCGCCTCTTCGTCGGGGATCTCCTGTCCAAATTCCTCTTCGAGAGCCATGACCAACTCGACCGTGTCGAGGGAGTCCGCTCCGAGATCTTCGATGAATTTCGCCTCCGGGGTGACTTGATCCGGGTTCACGCCCAACTGTTCCACGATGATCTCTTTGACTTTCTGTTCGATCGATTTATCGGCACCCATGAGTTTCTTCGGTTTAGGTTTCGTTGTGTGTCTAAGCGACGTTCCCGGACCCGTCAAGCCCCGATTCGTGATTTTGTTTCCGCACGTTTTCGGTTCGTTTCAACGCGTTCAGTCCCTCAAAAATGCCGCTTCACACCGGTTCCGTGAGGCTCTACATGACCAGTCCGCCATCCACTGTCAAGACCTGCCCGGTGATGTAGCGGGCCGCCGGGCTCGCCAGGAATAACGCGGCGTTCGCAATGTCCTCGGGCTGGCCCAGGCAGTTCAGCGGAATCCGCGCCAGCAATGCCTGCCGGGATTCCTCATTCAAACCCGCCGTCATATCCGTCTCGATGAAACCCGGCGCCAGGGCGTTCACCGTGATGCCCCGGGAGGCCAGCTCGCGGGCGATGGATTTGGTGAAGCCGAGGAGCGCCGCCTTGCTGGCCGCGTAATTGCACTGGCCGGCGTTGCCCATCAACCCGACCACGGACGCCACGTTGATGATGCGTCCGGAGCGCTGCTTGAGAAAACTGCGCGCCAGCGCGCGGGTGAACGCAAACGCGCCTTTCAGATTCGTATTCAACACCGCGTCCCAATCTTCATCTTTCATGCGGACCAGCAGCCCGTCGCGAGTCACGCCCGCGTTGTTCACGAGCACATCGACGCGCCCGGCCTCCGTCAGGATCTTCTCGGCGGCGGCGGCGACGGCGTCCGAATCCGCGACATCGACCGCGCAGGCCCAGGCCTTGCGATTCAAAGCGCGAATTTCGCCCGCCACTTTTTCGGAGTTCTCCGCGGTTCGGGACACGCACACGACGTCCGCGCCTTCGGCGGCAAACTTCAGCGCGATGGCGCGCCCGATGCCGCGTCCGGCGCCGGTCACAACGGCGATCTGATTCGCGAGCTGGTTCATACTCCGCCCTCTTGTGAGTGGTCAGGGGGCGGTTGTCAACCTTTCGTAAAACGTAAAACGTAAAACGTAATGCGTAATCCCAATATGTTACGTATTACGTTTTACGTTTTACGTGACGAGCGCCTTGACCGTAGCCTCAAGGCTGGAAATGTCCGCCACGTTGAGCGCTTGCACGCCCTTGTCGATCCGCTTCATGAAACCGGTCAAGGCTGTGCCGGGGCCTAATTCAATGAAACGCGTGAATCCTTGGGCCAACAAGAAGCGAATCGATTCCTCCCATCGCACGGACGACGTCACCTGATCCACGAGCAACGACAAAATATCCGCCGGTTCGCCATGCGGCTGCGCCGTGACGTTGCTGATGACGGGGACGCTGGGGCTGCGGAGCGAGACGCCGGCTAACACATTCCGCAACTTCGGCTGGGCGCTCGACATGAGCCGGGAATGATAAGCCCCAGCCACGGCAAGCGGCAGGGCGCCTTTCGCGCCGCGCGATTTGGCCAGCTCGCAAGCCTGAGTGATCTTGGCGCTCTCGCCCGAAATCACGATCTGACCGGGGCAGTTCAGGTTGGCCAGTTCGACTCCGGCTTCGCGGCACACCTCGCGCGCGGGCGCTTCGTCCAGACCAATAATCGCGGCCATGCTTCCTTGCGTCGCTTCGCACGCTTCCTGCATGAATCGCCCGCGTGCGCGCACGACTTTCAAGCCGTCCTCGAACGAGATCGCGCCGGCCGCGGCCAGCGCGGTGAATTCACCGAGAGACAATCCTGCCGTGGCCTGGAAAGCCGGCGGAACGCGCTCCTTCAACAACTCAAAAGCTGCCCAACTGATCAGAAAGATTCCTGGCTGCGCGTGTTCGGTCTTGGTTAGCTCGGATTCCGGCCCGTCGAAGCAAATTGAAGCGAGGTCGTAGCCCAGCGCAGCATTGGCGCGATCGAATAGCCCTTTCGCGGACGGAAAGGCGGCAGCCAGGTCCTTCCCCATCCCGACAGTTTGCGCGCCCTGGCCAGCGAACAATAAAGCGGTCTTTTGCATTGGCCGCCACTAAACACGACGGTTCGCGAATGAAAAGAAGAGAATGCCGCGGCGAAGCACGCGAGCCGCCGGGTATGGTGGAGCTGCCGCTCCGCCTCGACTTGTGAAGTTCAGGAGATTCACGGGCATGGCTGGGTCAGGCCCGACGAAGATCGGCGGACCGGCAGGTCTGCCCTACCGTTTTGATGCGCCAGGCAGCGCGCTCAGCGCAAATGTGCGTCAAACAATCGGTAAGCAGTCTCGCGCGAGGATATCGGGAAATCGTGATCGCAATCGGGGTGGTCAACTCGCAGATTTTGTGGGGCACCGTGAAGGGGATAGACCGGCGACGCCGCGGCCGCGATGCCATCGACGCTTCGCCATTTGAAGTTGGAATCGTGCAGCGGCGCGCTGAGGTAACAAACGCGCGGCGCCAGGGCGCCGATAAGTTCGTGAAAACCGAACGGGATTTCGGCCAGCCGTCCACGGTAGTCCGCGAGCCGTGGCATGTAGCGCTCCTGCGTCCAGCCTTTGTGGCCGCCGAGCGAGTGGCCAATCGCGCCAAAGCCGCCGGCTGCGATTCCAGCAAGTCCGGGCCGCGCATTTCAATGGCAAGAAGAGCGAGTGCGGCGGCTACAGCGCCATGCAAACGGCCCATGAGCCAGGGCGAGGTTGTCTTGGCGAGCCGCACCACGTGTTTGGAATACGCCCAGATCGGCTCGCTGGGGACAGGCTCGCCCTACCCGGTTCATGGAAAGCAAGTTGTCCTTTCCGCAAAACCGCTTCGGCTTTAATCGGTCCTTTCATAAGTGTAGCGAGGCAACGTTTGTCGCGATCACGACCAGGACGAGAGAACTTGTGCGGTCTGCGACGATTTCGAGCGATACTGATAGAGTGCAACCTGCGCAACGAAGAATCTTCGCGTCCCCCAACGCTGGCGTTGAAAATGCCGCCAGACAGGCCTAGCGTTGAGACTAATGAACTTGAAACCTTGAACTTTGAACTCCCAGCGCGGCAGGCGAGGCATGCACTCGTTCGGTTGCGACATCAGCCACGCTGGGTTTATCCGTGGTAAATTGTATTTTCTTGCCGGACGCGGAGCGACCCGTATGCTCCGCGCCAAGGTGAAAATACAAATCTCCATCCAACTTCTCATCGCGGCGCTTTGCGGCTGCACGGTCGTCGCTCAAGAAAAACCCCAACCGCCGCTCGTCCAGTTGAAAATTCAGAGCTTCGACGCGCTGAACGCGAACGCCAAACGTATCGCGACCGCTCTGGGACTGAACGCCGATGTGGATCCCGGAGCCAAACTCTCCGAGGTCATCGGCAGCCCGGACCTCGCAGGCGTGGACCGCAAGCGGACGTGGCAATTGGCCGTGGCGACCAAAGGTCCCGGCGCGCTGCCGCTCGTCGCCCTCTACGTGCCGGTCACGAACTTTGAGACGTTCAAGAACGGCCTGAAGGATTCCAGCCTGCTCAAGGGAGGCGACAAGCCGAATCCAATCATTCAAGCGGGCGAGTCGGCCGTCGTGGTTTTCCAGTTCGGCCAGGGCGGGGAGCTTTCCGATGACGAAAAGAAGAAGTTGTCCGCCTGGGTTCCGGCGGCCGGAGCAGGTTCGCATTTGATCGACTTCGGCCTGCAACTGGACGAGGTCACGCGGCAGCAAGTGCTGCAAGCGTTGGTCATGGGCCGGATGATCGTGTCGCAAAGCCTCGGCCAGCAAAAGCTGCCCGCCGGCGTCGCGATCAATCCCCAGGCGATGACCCAGATGATCGGGCTGTATTTCGACGGAATTGATACGCTCATCAAAGGACTGCAACGCCTGGAAGTTCAGGCCGATTTTGGCGCGCAAGCGATCACGTTCACAAAACTGGTCCAGCCTCTGCCGGATTCGGAATTGTCGCGCTGGTTCAAGGCGAGCGGCGGAGGCGTGGCGGATCTCGCCAGCCAGCTCGATCCCAGAGCCACGGCCTCGGTGGCCGGTGCGATCGGCGAAAATCCGGCTTTCTTTCCGCTGCTCAAGAAATTCACCCGCGTCAGTTTCCAGATACAGAACCAGGAAGGAAACGAAAAGCTGGCGGGCCAGATCGACCGCATGATGGATGGGCTGGCGCCGATGAAATTTGTCGGGTCGGTGGATTTCGGGAAAGGGATTTCGTATTCCGGGTTTTACGAATTTCCGAATCGGGGCGCGAAGGACGTTTATGCGTCGTTCAAGCAATTCTTCACCGAGGCCATGCCTTCCCTGGCGGGCAAAGGAAAGCCGTATTCGTCCTTCGACTTCAAGGAAGGCCATCACAACGTGAACGGAACTCCCGTGGACCGATTTAGCCTGGCTCTCAACCTGGATGCTCCGATGTTCAAGATGCCCGGACAGCGGGAAGCCCTGGAGCGAATGTGGAACGGCGGCAAAATGGAGTTCGATTACGCCGTGAAAGCCAGCCGCTTGTATCTCGCCAGCCCGGACAAAATGACTGAACTCCTCAACGCTCCAGCGCGGCCAGCCGCCGCAAGCGGTTCGGGAGCGACGGCGAATACCGCCTTGATCGGGCGCGCGAACGTTCTGGCGTTGATCAAACAGATGCTGGCGATGAACCCCATGCTCGCGCCCCAAATCAAAGAGAAGTTCGAGCGGTTGAATCCCCAAGGCGGAGACGTGCGATTCCGTGTCGATCTGGATGGCCGGCTGTCCAGCCGCGCGGAGGTGCCATTGAAGATGCTGGAAGCCTTTCGTCACTTTCAAGGCGGGGAGAAATGACGACGGAGATTATATGTCTCAGTTTTGTGATCATTCTCATGGCGGGCACCGGGCTGAGCCTCGAAATACCGGTTGTGGTCCTGACTTTGGTTCGTCTGGGCGTCATTCCGCACGCCTGGCTGGCCAAAGGCCGGCGGTATTTTCTGTTCGCAAACGTCGCCTTGTGCGCGTTCATCACTCCGGACACCCTCAGCACATTTTTCATGGTGATTCCCGTACAGATTCTCATGGAGATTTGCATTGTGATCTCCCGGCGCTGGGAGAAGGCGCGGCTTGCCGAGGAACAGGACCGAAACCACGGTCTGCTGCTGCTGTTCGGCGCCGTGCTTGGTCAAATCGTCGAAGCCCTGGCCACTCGCGACTTCGGCAGGCAGCGAACAAAAGCGTGAGCAGGCATCGCGGCGGGCATCGCGGCAACAAACAGGAACGCGGCTGTACACGTTCTTAGAGCCTGTCTGAAAAATGGGTGGAACGGGCTACCAGCCCGTGTTTGGCGGTAACCTGCCGCCAAAAGGCCCGGCGGGCTGGTAGCCCGCCGCAACAGGCCAGTGGCCTGTTCCACCCAGAAGACAATTTTCAGACAGGCTCTAATTTAGTTTTCTCCACGCCGCCATCGGCCGCGTCAGGTGTTCGCGGGCGTCGCCGCCGATGCCGTAACACTGCAGGCCAATCGGACCTTGATAACCCAGATCCTTCAAGGTCGCGGCAGGGCCTGCTTCAACAGCGGCTTGTAGTCGCGGCTCTTGTCCACGCGCAGCCAATGGCAAACCAGGGCGAGTCATTTTTCGAGGAGCGATTTCTCGGTCCGCTGCACCAGCGCTTCAATGAACTCCGTTCCGTTGGGCCGCACGCCGTGGCCGGTGAAAACGATGTCCGGACGCCAGGCGAGCAGCTTGTCGCGGATCACCGGCGCCAGCGCGCGGGCTTTTTCGATGTCGCCCCAACAGCGGTGGAGCATATCTTGGGCCGGATCCGGCAGCGAGGGCGGCGTGTTGGTGAGGCTTGGGAGCGCCGACCAAAGCTGCTCGTTCGGTTTGACGCGCCAGACGCTCACTGCGTCCGCGTGGGTTGGGAGTCCAGGAATGTTTCGCGAAAAGCCGAGCCAGCCGAACGCCACGCGTTTTCCATCCTGGCTGGAGGTCATGCGCATGGCCCGGCTGGTTGGCAGAAGGTTGTTGTCCGCGTGGCGCAGTTGCAGGCGCTGGCCGTCGGCGTCGAGAAACTGCGCGGGCGGCTTGAAGATCCAATCCGGCCCGCGCACGAACAGTTCTCCGAAAACGCTGGCGAACCAGCCCGCGCGCCAATCACCCGCGCCCGGACGCAACCGCGCCAGTTGGGCATCACGCGAATCGGCTTCGACGAGATCGTCCGTCAAATTCCCCGCCCAGAGATTCTCGGCTCGGCCAAACCAAACGGTTGGGTCTGGCGAAGTCACGCGCGAGTAAGCCAATCCCACAGCCACGGCTCTTGCGCCGGGCAGTGTAGCGGCTTGCATCGGCGCCCACGGCGGGAAATGGCGTTTGGCGAGAATTGTTCCGTCCGGCGCAAACTGCCACACGTTGGCATCGTGGCTGAAAGCCATCGTGCCGACCGTGACAACTTTTCCGTCCGCGCTGATGTCGATCGTGGACACGGCTTGCGGCGAGAGAAAACGGCCTTGCGCCGTGACCTCGGGCACTTGCGACCGGTCTGCGACGGGACCGATTTGAACGCGTTGGATGGCGGGCGCAGCGGTGGAGATGTGCAGAAGGCCAAGGGCTATGAATCCCAAGATGGTGGTGGTCATTGACCAGGAGGGCATCTTCCAAACAGGCTCTCAGGCTCGTCTGCCAGGCCGAGCCGAATCCCCTGAACCTGGGTGGCAAGCCCTTGGAGGACGCCGCGCGCCCGATGCCAATTTCGACGGGCCACCACCAAATCGACGTCCTTGGTGGGCCGGCCCGCGCCGGCCAGATTCAGCGCGATGCCGCCAATCGCACGAAACCGAATTCGGTTTTTCCGGAGGAGGCTGGCGGCCATTTCAAACGCTTCCGTAACGGCAGGATGCATCATAGGCTCAGCGTCAAAAAGCGCGTCCAGGGCATGCCGAGGCTCAATGGTCTGTTCCATCAATGTTTCCTATCGCTGTTCGGAAAAAATTGATCGAACTGGCCGGTCTCATTGATGTACCAGACGGAAACCGTGAAGGTGAAAACGAATCTTGTGGGAAGCCGTCGCATAAGCCCTTCTACGCGTCGGGGGTGTCTTTTCAATGTGCATTTCCGGAAGGATCGGTTGTCAGTTTTCAGTGGTCAGTTGTCAGTGGCCAGCGGCAGGTGGAGCGAGGTTCCTGCCGAGCTTTCGTCGTTGGCATTGGCTCGGTGGGAGCTTCGCCCCACCGCCGTTAGCCGAGGGTTATCACGAATCATGCATTACGTTTTACGTTTCACGTTTCACGCATCACTAACGCTGCGCCAGCCGCACCCGAAAATAGGACGTTCCGTCGCAGCAATTCGGAAGCGTGGCTTCAAGGCTGGTCGATTTTTCCGAAACCGCGGTGAAGCCGTCCCGCGCAAGCGACGTGGAACGTTCGAGCACGTAATAGTGCACGGGCGCCGCCGTGCCCGTGGTGACGTTGAGCAGCGTCGCGGACGGCCCGTGCCACTTCACCGTCAGGGAACCGTTGTTGCGGCTGATGCTCGTGATGCGCGGCAAAGGATGGAATCCGATCACTCCGCGCACCGGCAATTCCGCCTCCCACGGATCTGAATTCCACATCCGCATCCGGTTGTCCCCGCTGCCGCCCCAGCTCGTCCGGTAGCGCACGAACTTTCGTCCGTCGTCCGTGATGAAGTACCCGAAAGCCAGCATGCCATGAACGTCTGGGTTCGCTAGAGGCATGTTGGCCAGCGGACGGGACACTTCGCGAAAGTTTTGCAAAAAGAGCATGACCGGGTAACCGGCATCGATTTCACGCTTCAAATCCTCGAACGTGAATCCTTTCCCGGAGGGAACCGTCGGGTTGAAATCGGTCAACTGGGAGAAAACGGCACAATCATAACCGCGATGCTGCGTCCAGGCGCGCAAGCCCGAAGGAATGTCTCGCACCGCCAGTTCGCCCTGGGGCGGCGGCGTGTAGTTCACCCGGCGATCGCCTGCGCGATCCCAGTACGTGACCGCGTAGGCGTCGATATTGCCGTCGCATTCGCCATCGAGATTGATCCATTTGTTCTGGCTGGCCCCCATGAAATCGCAAATCGAATCGGGCGCGTGTTCCGGGCGGCCATTGACCAGGTACGGATCGGGCGCGGTGCTCTCGTAGCTGTTGATGCCCTCCGCGGTGTAGAATCGCCAATAATCGTCGATGTGTCCGGGTTGGTTCGCGGGCCGGCCATCGAATCCGGCTTTCGTGGCCCACAGGGAGCGAATGCCTTCATTGGAGCGGTCGCTGTCCAGAGGCGCGACCCCGCCCGCCGTAGGTCCCGTGTAAAGATTCGGAAGTCCGCAGCGATCCCAATAACCCATCAGATTGCCGGACGCGGTTCCAAAACATCCCGCGTACCAGGTGTAATCCGGGACCTCGGTGAGCAGCAGGTTTTCCGCCGCGGCAACGAACCGGAGCGGAAGAACCCAAAACGCCAAAACAAGACTCGCAAACTTCAGTTTCATTTCACTGCCACGGACTGGAGCCAGCAACCTAAGCCGACAGGCAGGGTATCTGGTTAGCGACCTGCCTTCAACCTCTGATCCTGCATCTTCAACCTGGCCATGAACTGTCTCTTCGGACCGTGGCCTTTAGGCGACGTTAGGCGCCTTCACGTCGAACTCCAGAACGTGGCAGGAAGCATCTGAAATCTGCGGTCCGCACGGTTCAGGAGGCCGTGGAAGCCTCCCATGAATCAGACGGTAGGGCGAGCCTGTACCCAGCGAGCCGAGTCGGACGTGGTCCAGGCACGTCGAGCAGCTCGCCGGGACGGACTCGCCCTACCGGGTTCACGGGCCGAGTGCATGGTTCTGAAACCAAGGCAGCTTCCCATGAACCGGTTGGGACGGATTTCACTCCGTCCCTGACTTTACTCTGCAATCGGAAAGACAATTTCAGGGACGCGGTGGAACGCGTCCTTACCAATCTCTGTGTTAGGGAATCTCGGAATCTTGCTTCGGGTCTTGCTCTGCCCTCCTTGAAATGCTAGTCCTGACGCGACCCAAGAACATATGTTGGGACAGAGAGTCTCCCGCTCCGTACCCTCGGCTGCCTTTTGCGTCCTTTGGGCGCTCCAATTTGAACTGAGTTCCCCGGCTCAGACCTCCCGGACGGACGGAACGGTTGCCGCCCAGGCCGTCGCACATGAGCTGGCCGCTCAAGCCTCCGCGCTCTTCGAGAAAGCCCCCGCACTGATCAGACATTTCGACGATCTGTCTGAACGCGAGGTGGAGCAACGCTGGCAACGGCAGCAGAATTACCAGAAATTTCTCGCGGAGAAAGCCGAGGACAAATGGTTCGCGGCGCTGGTGGACGATTCCTTCGCCATCCTGGGACGGTTCGCCACCTGGAATGGGTTTGTCGATTTCTTGCGGGAACACAACGCGCTCGTGGACGTCTGGAGCTATGGCGAAGGCGGAACCGTTCCAGCCCGGCGCATTCCAGCCACGGAACTCTGGAAGCTGAAGAACGAACCCCGCGAACAGCCGACTTTTATCACCGTCACCTGGCGCGGCGCTTCGACGGACGAGGTTCGGACCGCACAGGTCGAATTCAGTTTCACCGCGGCGGAGAAGGCGCTGGCCGCACAGCAAGCTTATCAGCGGCATCGTCAGTTCCAGATCACGATGCAGAACGTCCTGAGCGCGCGCGACGCCGGCGGCAAACTCAGCGCCGTCGCCCAGTGGAACGCGCTGCAACAGGCCGTCGAGGACGGGTCGATTCTCCTCGCCGAACCGCCCGCAAGACCAGCGCGCCCGCAGGACTTGTTCGTGGCCGTCGAGTACGAAGTCGATGATTCCAACCATTTCGCGAAAGCGGTTCGAGGAGGATTACGCTTACGGAATCGACGGCGCCCGAATCCTGGAGCACTTCAGGACCAAGGAGGAAATGGACCGGGAAATTCGCGCGGGCCGGATGGCGCCGATTGGCTACGTCAAAGTCCCGGACGGAAAAGGCGGGTGGCGCGAAACCAATCTGGCGGTTTTCGCGCACGAGATTCCAGGGGGCAAATACAAAGGCCGGATGGTGCTGATCATTTACGGACTGAGGGCTTACGAGGATCACTCCCGATACGTCGAGCGCGAGTTGCTCCGTTTCAAGGAATTTGAGAAAGCCCTGCAGAACGGCGCCGTCATCGAAAAACTGGAGGACGCCGAGGACCGGGCCGAGATTCCGCCGGAAGCATTCGAACCCAAGATCACCGCCGGCCCGGAGGCGGTGGAGCGTGTTTACGCGCCCTTGCTTGGCGGCCTGATCGAGATCAAACGCCATTCCCAACGCCGCGCCTGGCATTTGCCGGCCACCACCAACGATCTCGCGCGCGCCGAAGCGATCCGCCAGGAACTTGCGCGCGGGAACTTCGGCGTGAACCAGGACGACGCGCTCGTCGGCGTGGACCGCTCCCACAGCACGTTCCTTTATCGCAAAGTCGTGAACGGAAAGTCGCGGCTGATGAAGCTGACGGTCATTCCGAGTTTGAAAGACATCGAACGCGAACTGCAAAAGGCGGAGGAAGGCTGGCGCGTCGAGCAGGCGCGGCGGGACGTGGCGTTGAACCGGAGTTCCGCGGTGATCTTTCTCAACGAAGCCAAACTCGTGAACGGCCGGTATGAAGCCGGACCTCTGCTGGCCGCGGCGCAGAATGAAGTCTTCGGCGCCGGCGTGATCACCAACGGAGCGAACTTGCAGGCTATGATCGATCGAATCCATCGACTCCCGGTGAAGGAGCAGGCCCGGATCAAGTTGAACAATTTCTCCGCCACGCTGGTGGAGTTACTGCCGCCCGGCGGAGGCGAGCGGCGCAAGTTTTTTTTGACGATGGAATTTCCCGGCGGCGCAGTCCGGCAGCAGTCCAGGAACCCGCTGACGGGCGAAACCGAGACCCAGCACTACGAGCACGGTCTCCTGAAGCGCGTCGTGACGGAGAAGCGGATCGTCGAGATCGATTACAGCGAGCGCGCCGAGGAAACTCGAAGCCGCACGCACTTCAACCTGGGCAGCCGCGAACGACCGATTCCCGGCCCGCTGCTGTCCGAGACGCGCACGCTGGAAATCTGGCATCCCGATCCAGGCAAAGCGAACGCCGATCCGCACCAGCCTGCCATCTCAAAACTGAAATTCGATCATGTCACCGGCCTGGCGAGCCGCGAAACTTACGGGCTGTTTGCTCTGCCGGTCGCGGTTGCGGACGACCAATTCATCATGCGCAACCGGTTTAACAGCTACGGAATCTTTCAGTCAGGCTCGGTCGTGGAAAACGGCGCGGCCGAGCCGGATTTTGCACGCGCGCTTTCTGAAAAGCTGCTCAACCCGGTCGCGGGCCGGGAGAGGTTTCGCCTCAATGGAACGGCGGGCGAACTCGCCGATAGCTCCTTCCTTGCGACCGAGAATTTTCGGACCACGATCGAGCGAGTGGACCTGACCCGGCAACGCACAAATGTCGTTGCGTTCGACAACGCCTGCTTTGGCAGGAAGACCCGCGAGAGTTACGCCGACCGATACGACCGCACGAATTCGGTCGAAGTCAGCACGATCTATGAATACGCGGATGATTTTTTTTATGGACTGATCCCGCGGCGGGCAGTGACCCAAAGCGCGGCCAACGATGTCCGGTTGGCCGAGACGCGGACGCAAAGCTACGATCCCCGCTCACGGCGGCTGACCGGAACTGTTGAAGATTACACGGGCAAACTCTCCACGAACGTTTGGGATTCCCGTTGGGAAAGTCCAGTCCATGTGGAAACGGCTGCGCGCCGGACGGTGACGGTTTTCAATCGTGATGAAACCGCGGCCACCGGCGCCACCGTCAGCCGGGCGTCCGGCGAAGAGCTGAGCCGGTTTGCCGGCCAATTCGATCCGGCGGCGGCGAGCTGGCGCATGGATCGGACCCTGTGGTTTCGTCCCGGAATCACCAATCGCACCGAATCGGAATTCTACAGCGGATTTGGACGACTCATTGCCACGCGGTCGAGTGGCCTCTTTGAGGCGCGGCCAATCTACAATCGCGACGGGATCGAGGAGTCGCGGCGCACGTTTCGCCGGAACCCGGCCTCGGGCCAATTCGATCTGCTTGCTCACGTCGAAGAGGACTACCGCTGGGACCATGGCCAACGCGATGCCCGGATTTGCCGTTGTTCAGCGACGGAGCGGAAGCCAGGACCTACTACGACCGAACCCGGCTTTACAAAGCGCCCCTTTACGCCGTGGATGCGCGAAGTGGAAGCGGGATTCCGGTCACGATCAACGGCGCGGCTCGGTCTTCCGTGATCAAAGTATTCTCAACTCAGGCGGACGGACTGGAGAACCCGACAGGCGCCAATCCGGGCGCAGAGATCGCACTCCGAATTCAGGCCGTCGATCTGCGGGGTCTCTTCCAGCACAAAGTCGCGCGGCAGAAATTTGACCGGGCTGGAAACCTGCTGGAGGAAGAGGCGACTTTGATTCCAAGCCTTGGCCAAACGAACTACACCGCCACGGCGCTCTGGCGTGCCGGCGCCAACGCGGTCCCCTTTCAGAGATTCACTTGCCATTACGACTCCGGTTGGCTCGTCGAACAAACAACCCGGCCCGCCGAAGGACGGAGTGTTGCGTTCACCAATCAAGCGCCCGCCGCGACAATCAGGAACTGGCCCGTCAATCGAGGCGCGTGGAGGCAAGTGGTCACGAGAATCGAAGGGCAGCAAGACGCGGCCACCGGCCTTGTCCCGTCGGGAGCGGGGTGGCACGTGTTCCGGCAGGCGCAAGCCCCGCGCGAGCTGGAGCGGAATCCGTTTTTGCCGGATCGCGCCGATGCCTGGGCCGAATGGACTCTTACCGAACTCGATTCGGAAGGCCGCCGCCTTTTCGATTCGAGGACCGTTTATGATGCCCAGGGCCGCGCCGCGGTGACAAAAACGACGAAAGGGACGAGCACTGGAGAGCTCGCCGCGAAATTCGCCTATTCCATTGTACCTCCGCTCCACGAGGTTTTGAGATCCAACACGGTCGCCCAGGGGAGTAGCGTCCTTCCGCTTGGGACGGGGGGCGCGACCGATTTTTCGGGAGCGGACTTTCTGTATGTTTTCGTGGAGAGCCGCCCGTTCCACGGAGAAGGGCGCGCGGTCGATGAAGCGATCCCGCTCACCACGAACGGCCCCCTCACCCGTCCTACGGACACCCTCTCCCCCTCGGAGGAGGGACGGGGTGAGGGGGTCCGTTCGTGGGAGAGAGGGTCTCCGCAGGACTGCTGAAGGGGATCGCGGAAGAGGTCCGAATGCCCGTCTGGGACTCCTCATCACGGATGATCGAGGTCGCACCGTGACGGTTGGATCGGAAAATGCCGCGGGTGAACTGCCCTTCTGGTCGCTTCATCCCTCGCACGTGAAATGGCTGCCGAACAAAGTGTTCCCCAAACGCGCCGTGGTTGCGGATGCTCCGGATTCCTTGCGCCCGTCCAACCGGATTCTGGCCGTCTGCGTCCCCGAACTGGCGGCGAAGGGATTGAACGTTCGGCGGCTCAACTCGATCGCGCTCCAGATCACGACGGACCGGGAGACGTCCGTCAGCTTCTCGCCTGTTTATCGCCTGGCGCACGATGGCGAATTCGTTCCGGATCACGACTATCTTCCCGCCACGCATCGGGAAGAGGCCATTACCGGAGGATTCACGCAATTCGCCTGGAGTGACACGCTGCCGAAGCCGGGGAAGCCATACGCCGGTTACGGCCTGAATGCGGTCGTCGAGTCCGGTGGTTCGCCAGTGGCTGTGACGCGCGAGCCGGTGCGCGGCTCGGAATATCGGAATCTGATCGTGGTGGACTACGCCAACGCAGACGCTCCCCGTCCGCTCTATGCGGTGTCGCCCGACACCGGCCGATTCGTTGAGCACTACAAACTGCTCAAAGATGGAGGCGCCTCCTACGTCTTCACCGTGGCACAGGGCTTCGCGCTGCCGAAGCTCGAAGTGTTCGACGCCAAAATCCTCGATGACGAAATCGCGGCGAGTCGCGTTCATTACGGATACGATTACCGCGTCACCGTCCGCTACGCGAAGGGGAGCGGCCTTCTGGCGCAGACGCTTGCGACCTTGAACAATCGGATCGGGGCGAACCTGTTCAAACAGGGAGGCGAACAGGCGGCGCAATGGCTTTCGGCGCCACGGCCAACGAGCGAGCCTTCCAGCCGTTACCATTATTCTCATTTCCATCACGCCCACATCCAGGCGCGCGACATCGACAAGCTGCCTTTCCTGGCGGAAGCCATTCTCCCGGCGCGCCCCCTTCCCTGGAACACCAATGCCTCGGCGCAGGCGCCGGCAATCGAAGTGGACCGGCGCAAGCTCGGATTGGAATTGTTGAAGTTGCAAGTGACGAAATATCCGCCACCGAAATCAGGTCCGATTCCCGCCGCGCTCTGGCCTTATCTGATTCCCACCTCACTCATCTGGCAATCGAAGATCACCGCCGCGCTCGCTGAGCAGGAAGCCTGGCTCAGAAAACATATCCTGGCGCAGGTCGAACGAAGCGGCGTCGTGCCTCAGGACGTGTTCGAGATTCAGGACATCAACGAAGGAACGACGGATTTCGGAGTCGAGCGTGCGAGCGCGGCGGAGGATTGGCTCGCGTTTCTGGAGGCGGCCCATCGGATGGGCGTTCCTCCGGAGAAAACGCAGCGTTGGCTGGAGAATCTGGCGCGCGTTCATGGCGTCCAGGTGGGCCGGAACTGGGGAATCGATTTCAGCCTGCCGGCGCTGCGGCCGCCGGTCATTTCCTCTGCATTGACAGCCAAGTTTTCGCGCGTGGCCGGGCTGATCGGGCACGAACAGGCCGCCGCTTTTGCCAGCGGCCAACTCAGCGCGCTCCGAACGGCCGAACGTTTCCCCAGCTTCAGAACAGACGCGCCTTCGACTTTGCCCTTGCCGTCCGGGCAAGGATTCTTCCTCTATCCCCGGACCAATCTCCAGTCCTGGCCGCCGGCCTACAGTGTCGAAAGCGAGATTCTGGGCGCCGGACAGAATCTCGCCGCAGCCGCGCTTCCCTCCCCCAATGAGGCGGCGCGCCGCGGCGGGAACCGAATTGGGCTCGGCCAACACGGCGAACCGCAAAACGGCGGGCTGGCGCTCGATGATTTGACCGTCTTCGTTCTCATCGCGGCCGCGTTTTACGGGTTCATTTTATCAACCGCATTTTTTTGGTGGCTGTTCCGCAGCCTCCGCGGACAGAAGAAATCCGGAGCGGCCGCCGCCGATCAATTTCTGGTCAGCCAACTGGTGCCGGATTCGGTCATGCAACGGGCCGAAGAACGCTGGGCGAAACGCGTCCTGGGCGCGCAAAGCCCGGGGAACGCCGAGAGAACGCGCTTCTCCAACGCCACGGTCGAGCAGAACTTCCTCATGCGACTGCGCGCCATCTACAAGCTGGTCCTCGAATGGCGCCGCCAGGAAAACGGCTGGGACGAGGACGATGCGCGCCTGGCGGAAGACGACACGGACGAATGGCTCAATGGCCTGGACGAGTTCGCCAGCGTGGTGGGCCTTTACATGCGCTGGGTGATCAAAGCCGGCGCCAAGGACGGGTTCTCGAAGAAGGAAGTCCTCGAAGAGAACGAAGACAGCAACCACATCTGGTCGCGCCTGGTGATGTATTTGTCCGAACATTATTGGGGATTCCTCACCCTGATGAAGACTTACAGCAATCTGGTCACGCATCAGGACAAGGCCAATTGCTACGGCCAGATTTCCCAATTGCTCCAGGCGCTGGGCATCCGGCAGCGCAGCCAGGGCTTCGACGCGCGGAAGCTCTTCAACTTTCCCGCGAATCCTTCGGCGATGGACCTGCTCATTATTCAGAAACCCGGGATGACGCTCAGCAAGGTCATGCTCGAAGCTTCGTTGAAGCTGAAAATTCCTTTTACCCACCTCGTGGGATTCGTGGAGAAATACAAGGAGTTCAAACGCCGCGAGGAACCGCACCCGGTCCATCCGTACCTGATCGAGTTTGCGAAGATGCTGCCCCATTTCCTCTTGATGGGCCTGGGCGCGCTGGTCTGGTACAATCAACGCATCGGCGACAGCGCGATCGTGCCTTATCTCTGGTCGGTGATCAGCGGTTTCGCGCTCAACCCGGTTTCCCTGGTCTGGGCCTTGCCGTTGTTGGGAAGCCTGGCGGCGGCGGTCGCCGCCCACGGCGTCCGCGTTTATCGATTTGAAGGCAGCCTCCTCTCGCGCGAGCAATCCCGGTTCGTGCTCGATGCCACGCTCACCAGCTTTTTCATCAAACGCGACTCCGCAATGCCGGGCATCAAAACGGGCCGCGCGTGGAACCCGAAGCCTTACCAATGGGCAAGCTGGGGACTGCGCGCGGTGGCGTTCACTTTTCTCGGTCTGCAACTGCTGCGCGAGCCGACGCCGAGTTTCGCCACGTTTCTCGTGGTCAAAGGACTGCTCGCGATGCTCGCCTTCGCGGAAGTGCTCGCGATCATCCTGCCTCTGGCCGCAACGCTGCTCAGCAAATACCTGCAAGACCGCGTCACAAGGCCTCCTGCAGCGTCCCCCTTCACCCAGTTTCTCAACCGGCTGAATCTGACGGCGACCACGCCCGCGTCGCCGCTTTGGCTCTCGATCAAATATCACACGCAGCCGTCCGTGCCGTCGGGCGGTTTCTGGGGCATGATACAGGCGGTGGTGTTCTACTTCGTTCTCGCGGCGGTCTTCTTTTTCGTCGGCGGCTATCTGTGCCAGGAGATTCTCTCGTTGTGGTTCACCGACACGTATCTCCTGGCGTCCAACTGGAAACTTTTTCTGGGGAGCCTGCTGTTCTGGAACACCATGTATCTTCTGCGTTACGGGCTGTTTGTGTTGTTCACCGGGATCGCTTCCGCGTTGGCGGCGTTTCCGATCAAGGCCAGCCTGGGTTTGCTCGCGCTGGGTTACGCCGTTTTCGCGTTGTTTTCGCCGGTGCTGAACGTGGACGCGAATGCCTATTCGTATTGGAGTTATCCGATCCTCTGCGGAGGCATTCTCCTGGCCGGGTTTGAAAGCTCAATTCTCGCCGCGCTCCGCCGTGCCCGATTGATCGATGCGCGAGCCCCAGCATTCCCTCCCCACGAACCTGATTCAACCACCGATGACACGGATCACACGGATAGGACCACTTCTGCATCCGCGAAATCCGCGAAATCCGCGGTCAAGACATCGGTTCAGGCGCTGGGCGTTGTCTATATGGGCGGCGACGATCTGTCTTACCAGAAACTGACGCCGGCCTTGCTCATGGACCGCTGGAATCTGTTGCGCGATCGACTGGCGTCCGACGCCATCGGTTTGCTCCACGACATGGCGCAACGCCCGAATCCAGCCGTGCTCGAGGGCTGGTTTAGCGCCTTGTACGAACTGGAAAAGAAATTCGACGTCACTCTCTGGCATCCCTCCCAGGTTTGCCTGGCGGAGGAAGCGCCGCGCTTCCGCCCCGAACTGGGACTTCATCTCGTGGTGCAAAACCAGGAACAGCGCCAGCAAATCCTTCACGCCTGGCATATCCGGCGCTGGCTCGTGACCATGATGTCCTCGGCGGGCCACGCGCAGGACACCGCCGTGAATCTCGTCGATATCGCCCTGCGGCTCGCCCGCGAAGGTCTCGCGCCCAACACCGTCTTTTACCTGATCCAAAACAAATACGATAACAATGACAGCAATCGCCCGGTCCAGACGGCGTACGACAAAGGCGAATTGGGCCAGCGCAACAAACTGGCGCGCTTGCTGAGCGAAGCGGCGCCGGGCGCCCGCGCCTACAGCATCCAAAACTGGACGCCCTTCGGATTCAAGGCGGGCGGCCTCACGGGCATGGATCTGATTTACGAGGAGTCGCTGAAACTGACGACCATGCTCTTGCTCGATCGCAACGCCACCGTTCACGACCTGGACGCGCTGATGGAAGATCTCGCGCGCGCACTGGCCGATCCGGACGTCATCATCGTCATTCCGGGCCGGGGCACCACCAACACGCTCACGCCCGTCGGCCAGGGTTCGCAACTGGTCGAGGAAGGCCACCGGTCGTTCCTCAAGGGACTCATGTCGATGCTCGGCGGCACGGCCAGCGAATCGGTCGGCACGGGTTGGGGAAATTGCTGGCCGTTTTTTATGGGCGCGTACAGCGGGCCATGGTGGATTGGCAAACGCCCAAAATGCCGATCACGTCGCGGATCCAACGCGGGTGCTCCTTCGCCGCGCGCGCCGAAGGCCTGATCGGATTCGCTCCGCACGCGGTCGGGATTTCCGAGGACACATGGGCGGTGTCGCAGACGGCGCACAACGCGATGGCCTTTGGCGCGCGCGTGAAGTTTTTGTTGTCCCGCGCGTTCTGGCACAAGATTCGCGAGACCTGGAGCCACGCGGAATGGCTGGCTTCTTTCCCGCGGTGGTCGGGCGGTTACCTGCAAATGATGCACGACCCGATCATGCAACGGATCAACGATTTCGGTTCTTCCTCCGTGTTCGCGAAAGAAATCCGCGCCAACAGCGGGCGCAATTTTCTGACGGCGCCGTTTGCGTTGTTGAACATTCTCCTCATGCCGCTGGCGATCCTGCTCGACCTCGCGCCGTTCGTGCAAATCCTGGTCGTCCTCTGGAATTTTGGATTTCTGATGAATCAGGTCCTGACGTTGCACGGGCTGAACACGTATCTGGAGAGCGGCGTATTCTATCGCGTCCCCGCGTTGCTCGTCGCAGGAGCGGCCGGGCTTGCGGCCTATTTCGCGCCGGGGCTTCAGGCCTTCGCCCCGGGATTCATCGCGCTGGGGTTTCTGTGCGGCGGATTCATCGTCGGCCTCAACCGCTGGCTCTACTCGCGCGTGCGCGACATCGTGCTGTTCGGGCCGCAGTTGGTGCTGCACGCGCTCGGCCAGTGCGTGCGCCAATCGCTGGAGTTTGTGCTTTCCGGCGCGGCGCCCGCCGATGCCAAAAGCGTGAACATGGCGTTCCGCGCGTGGGTCGGGCCCCGCGAAGACCGCCCGCTCGACACTTACCCGCACTTCATCAATCTGAAAACGGTCGTCTGGTTCGTCGGCTTGCCCTCGGTGGTGCTGAATCTCTTCGCGCTCTCGAATCTGGACATGCTCAACGTCCTGTTGCTCCTGCCTTCGCTGCTCTTCAGCGTGAGTTTGGTGGCCGGGCCGTTCATTCTGAGGCCGGCCCTCGGGAAACCGATGGGAAATTGGATTGTCATTCCCAAAACACTGGCCTGGCTGGCAGCCTTCCTGTTTTACACGATCATTTCCATTCTGATCGGGAACGGCGGCGCGCTGGCCTGGCTCGGTTCGACACTCGGTCTCACGCTGTTGGCTGCGGTGCTCGTCCAGGGCGCGAAATATCTTCGATTCCGAAGGGAGCTCGGCAAGCTGGCTCAGGAAGCCGAGCGTCTCCTGGTCGCTTCCGGGATAGAAGGCAAGGCGGCCCAAAAGCTCGCCAGGGAGATCCTCCAAATTGCCGGGAACAATCCGGCGCAAATTGCCGCGAGCCTGGAACGCGCGAACGTTCCGCTCGAAAAGCGCTCCGCTCTCTTGCATTGGGCTCAGGAGAAGCTCGGCGCCGCCTTGCGCGAACCGGTTCAGGATCTGCCACAGGATTTTTCATTCCAGAGCCGCGCGATCTCGGAGTTCAAGCGCGCCTTCGTGCTCGCGCTGCTGGTTTTGGTCTGGTTTTTCATTGTGCCCGTGCCGGGGCTCTTTGTCTTCACCGCAGCCGAGTATCGAATCTCGGTGAAAATGGGAGCCATCCTGACCGGCATGTTGAGCGCAATCGGCGTCGTGCTGGCGGG
The DNA here is from genome assembly GCA_016871535.1 of Verrucomicrobiota bacterium. NCBI lineage: Bacteria > Pseudomonadati > Verrucomicrobiota > Verrucomicrobiota bacterium. The sequence continues at coordinate 8,586 of VHCZ01000006.1, read as the reverse complement.
TTTCTGGATCGGCCGAGTCGTGCAATGGCTCGACCGCGAAGGGGTCCGTGACGCCGGCCTGAGGCCGCGCGCGGCAAAAGCCTATCGCGCTTTCGAATCACTTCTGGCGCTGCCCAATCGACTGACGCCCCAGGAAATCTCCAGCCTGTTCGCGCTATTCGCCGATCTCAAAACCTATCTCGACCAGCGCAGCTACGCCTATGCCTGGCGCACGCTGGGCCAGGCGGAAGCTCTCCTCCGCGCGTCCCAACCAAAGCATTGATTGCCTTCCGCCCAGGCAACTGGGTGATTAAAACTGTCGGTCAACGAAGTCTTCTCCCTCTCTTCCCAAAGGGAGGAGTGGGCTGGGAGAGGAGGTGCGTTGGCTCGGGTCAAGCCCAAGGCTGGCCGGAAGAAGGAAGAAGCTCTCGTGGGAGCAAACGGCGCGGGAGATGGCTGCGGTAAAAGATATGGCTGTTCGGCGGCATCGTCACGGTGCTCGGTAGGTGCTCTGCACCACATCGCGCATCACGACGAGGAATCTCGGCCAGTCCTCAGCAGAAAACTGCTGGAATGCTGTCATGACTCTGGCGTGAATCCGCTCCTCGTTTGGTTGGCGCAATCGCGCTATCAAGATCGCGTGATGCCGCTCATCGCGGTGCTCTGCAAATCCCTTGTCCGTCGTGATGAGCATGCGTCCCTCGGCTTGAGCAAGCCACCAAAGCTCGTCATCGAAGATTCCCTGTCGCGAAGTGCCGCGAATGTCTCATACGTCATGGCCCGCAGCGCGAAGTGCATCGGCGGTGACGGCCGGGATGTTCTCGTCCACGAAGATTTTCACTTGGTCAGCACCAAGTCATCCAGCGGTGTCACCTGCTCCTCAGCAAGCGAGGCGGCATAATCCAAACAAGCCAAAACGTCGTCCCGTGTGAGAGAAGGATATGCTCGGAGAAGCCCTTCGATTGTATCGCCGTGTGCAAACATACGAACGATCTGGTGCACGGGGATGCGGGTGCCGGCAACGCACGCTTGCCCGTGGCAAATCTTCGGATGAATCGAAATCCGCTCGTTCATATGAACAAAGATACTGTTCAACCTCCCTTTGGGAAGGTCCAAATGGTGTCCAAATGAGGGTGGCCTGCCACGGTCCACAGGCCCCTTGCGCGGAGAACGCCCGAATGAAACAGGTTCTTGAATTGTTGAATTGTGAGATGTGACCCCGATTCAGGGAGGCGTCGTCAGACACGCTGAAAGGGCACACTCACGGGATCAATCGCGTCGCCTTTAGTCCGGATGGAAAACGGCTGGCCTCGGCTTCTTTTGATAAGACCCTGAAGATTTGGGATGCCATGACAGGCGAGGAAATCCTGACGTTGGAAGGGCACGCCTACGAGGTCCGTGGATTGATGTTTAGCCCGGACGGGAAGCGACTGGCGTCGGCGAGCGATGATCGGACGGTGAAGCTTTGGGACGCCATGACCGGTCAGGAAATGCTCACGCTGAAAGGACACGTCGGCGGAGTCAAAGCCGTCGCGTTTAGTCCAGACGGAAAACGGCTGGCCTCGGCTGGCGGCGAGTATGACAGAACAAAGCGCGGAGAGTTGAAGGTGTGGAATGCCCAGCCGCGTTCCGAGGCCTTTGCTCCATAGGCGACCCCATGGCCCTCGTCGAGTCCGCCACGCATGGGCCCAGCCGCCCGATTGCTCCGGCAAACCATCGACCGCGACGACGAGCAGGTTTGTCTGGTCACCGACGCCGAACCCAACGAACCGGACGGCCCCCAACGGCTGAATCTCCGAAATCCCAGAATCCTGAAAGTGAACTTCGGCGATGGCGTGGCCGTGGCGAAAGGGTGCCTGGAGAATTGGCATGCATGCATACGGCCCCTGAACCTGGTAGGGCGAGTCCGTCCCGGCGAGCCGCTCGACGTGCGTGGAACACGTCCGACTCGGCTCGCTGGGGACAGGCTCGCCCTACCGGGTTCAGGGGAAGTATCTGACGCACACCGGTTTTGGTCATTGGAATTTGTTTCGGAATTCGATATTCGGAGTCGGATTTCATATGCATTATTTTGCCAACCATGGCTGGCCGCTTGGGCATTGATTTCGGGACGTCCAATACCGTCGTCGCCGTCTGGGACGAGGCGCGGCGCGAAGGCGTCCCGGTGCACGTGCCGGACTTTGGCCGGGTTTGTGTGATCGGCGCCGCCGAGAATTCCTCGACGAGTCCCGGCGCTGAATCCATTTCGATCATCCCGACTCTAATTCACTATGCGGAAGATGGCCGGCGCTGGATTGGCGAACAGGTCTGCCAGAAGAATCTCGCCGCTTCCGAGCGCACGTTCAGTTTGATCAAACGTTACATTGCCAACCGCAGCCCCGTGGCCCGGCGACTCGGAGGGAAACCGGTTTCGCACTTCGACGCGGGAAAGGATTTTTTATCGGCGGTCATCATGTTCGCCGCCGAAGAATTGAACGTCCGCGACGAAGAGGTCGCGCTGACCGTTCCGGTCGAAGCTTACGAACATTACGTGGATTGGCTAACGCGCACGGTGGAATCGGCGGGACTTCCCCGCTTTCGGCTGATTGACGAGCCTTCCGCAGCTGCGCTGGGGTACGGAACTCACATTCAGCCGGGCCACCTGTATTTGATCTTCGACTTTGGCGGCGGCACGCTCGACGTGGCGGTCGCGCTGGTCGAGGAGGAGGACAAGTCCGAATCCGGCCGCCGCTGCCGGGTTCTGGGCAAAGCGGGCCGGGAACTCGGCGGCAGCACCATCGACACGTGGCTCTTTCAGGAAGTGCTCCGGCAGAACAATCGGCTCGACTCCGATGACGATGTCCGGCGTGCGAGCGCGGAGTTGCTGGCCGCCTGCCGCGCTGCCAAAGAGAAACTTTCGACGCACGAGCAGGCAGTCGTAAAGGCGGCAAACCGGGCGGGCGGCGCAGAAATTTCCGCCGAAGTGAGCCGGCAGCGGTTCGAGGAGCTGCTGGACCGGCATGAAGTCTTCAGTCAAATCGATCAGACGATCCGACGCGCCCTGAATGCGGCGCGCGATCGCGGCTACGGCGAAGGCCAGGTCAAATCGGTGCTCATGGTTGGCGGCAGCAGTTTGATCCCCTCGGTGCAAAAGACTGTGCAGCGGATTTTCGGGAAGGAACTGGTTCGGCTGGAGCGTCCGCTCGACGCTGTGGCGCGCGGGGCGGCCGCCTTTGTGGCTGGCGTCGATTTTTACGATCACATTCAGCACGATTACGCGATTCGTTGGTCCAACCCTCAAAAAGGCGACTACGATTACCGCGTCATCGTCAAGCGCGGCACGCCTTACCCGACCCGAGATGCGATTGCGCGCCTGAGCGTTAAAGCGTCCTACAGCGGCCAAACCGAGCTGGGCATCGCGATCTTCGAACTCGGCGAACGCCATGCGCGCGGCAGCGAACCGGTGGTGGAACTGGTTTTCGATCCCGGCGGCGCGGCGCGCGTGATGGAAGTGACGCCGGACGAAGAAGAGCGCCGGAGTTATTTCTGGATCAACGAGCAATCACCGACGTTCTTGCGCGCCAAGCCGCCCGCCCAGCAAGGCGAACCCAGATTCGCGGTGGAATTTGGAATCGACGCCCACAAACGCCTGCTCATCACGGCCCGGGACTTGAAAACCGGCCAAGTGGCCTTTCGCGATCATCCGGTGGTGAAGCTGGTGTAGAACAAACAAACAGCGCCGCGTGACTCAAACGGACGGAGGGGCGTTCGATCAGTTTGAAGTTTGCCTGCAACGCGGCGTTCACTTCGCGCTCGAAATATCTGGGGCGAACGTGGAGCTTGGGTTCGACCAAAAGGAGCTTGCCATTGGGATTCAGGGCTTCGTGCATCTCTGCGAAGAGCGCCGCAACACCCGGAACTTCATGGAATCCAGAACGCCGGAACGAAATCGACGCGGGTTGGCAGCGCGATGGTATCGGGTTCGCATTGATGCAGTTCGACGCGATCTTGCACGCCGGCTCGCACGACGCGCTTTTGAACCTTGGCCAGCATGGCCGCTTGCACATCAACCGCGATGACGTCTATTCAAACATTCGAGCCTCGACCGTCACATTCGTGGGCAGCACGTCGCTGAACTCTCGCGCAATCCCGTCGGCGACCAGGGTGCCGGAAATCTTGAGTCCGGGCGTTCCGGTCAGATTGAGGCGCATGATCGCCGGGACTGGCCGACGAAGCCAAACGCCGAGCGCAGCCGCGAGCAGCAGAATCAGAATCGCGATCAAGGTAACGTTTCTCTTGTTCATGGCAGGTGGATTCAACGATCTTCTTCAGGCGCGCCGGAGCAAACCAATAACGCGATCAAATAACCGGCGGCGGCTCCCACGGCGGTCACTCCGATCACAATGAACGCCTGAAGGGCGAGAGGCACGTCGGCATAAACGAGAACGACGGCGAGCAGCCCGTAGATGAACCCCGCCCGCCAGCCTGTTGCAGTCAACAGTTTCTTCATTCTGGTTCCTTCACAATCTCCAGGTCGTTGAATTCGTGCATCCGCGAAATCCGCGGTTCACACCAATTACCAGGTTAATGCATCTGACCAGACCATGGCCATCTCATCACGTGGACTTGAATCGGCTATTGGCCGTCACCCTGTAGCGGGCTTGGCCGAATTGCGCGGGCCGAACAGGATCGTGCCGAGCCGCACGAGGGTTGCGCCTTCTTCGATCGCCACCTCGAAATCGCCGCTCATGCCCATGCTCAAATGAGCGAGCGGCGCGCCCAGAGCTTTTTCGCAAGCTTCCTTCAATTCTCGCAGGCGCCGGAAAACGGGCCGGACCTTTTCCGGTTCGGGCGACCAGGGCGCCATGGTCATCAAACCGTGGATTTCCACGCGGCGCAGCTTGTTCAGGGCCGGGAGATCGGCGAGCAGTTGATCCGGCTTGAACCCAAATTTCGAGCCTTCGCCCGCCACGTTCACTTCAAGCAACACGGGCATCGTCTTTGCGAGCTTGTCGCCCGATTTGTCGATTTCCTGCGCGAGGCCGGCGCTATCGACGCTGTGGATCATCTCGAAGAGTTGAACGGCGTCGCGGCTTTTATTCGATTGCAGATGGCCGATCATGTGCCAGCGGAGCCGGCCCGAACACTGCGGAATCTTGGCCTTCGCCTCCTGGACTCGATTCTCGCCAAACAGCGCCAAGCCCAGGTTGGCCGCTTCCTCGACTCGAGCCGGCGGCTGGCCCTTCGTCACGGCCAGTAAAGTGACCGACGCCGGATCGCGCCGCGCCCGTTTGCATGCTGCGCGGATGCGGGCGTTCACCATTTCCAGATTCGCGGCCAGGTCCATGCGCGGAGAATCGGGAAAGCGGTTCGAGATGACAAGCTCGCAGGAGTGGGAACCGTACAGGGTGTTGGAGTAGTGGGGTAAAGGAGTCCTGGGCACCGTAGCGCTGAAAGCCTCGATGCTCGGCTTTACGACACAGAAAGACGCTCAGGCGATGGTCAAGCCGTACGGGACAAAGGGCACAAAATCAGCCGTATTCAAAGTGGCCAGCCTCGCTCGGCAACGAATTGCAGCGGCGGCGATCATACAATCCTGAAAAATTCTGGAACGACGTCCGGTCTGGTTGAATAGCTTTGCGGCCTGTTCTCCATCTCCCTGCTGAAGGGATTCAATTGTCGTCACGGTCTGTCGCGCGGCTGACTCGGCGGATGAAGAGAGAGGCCCGAAAAGGAATTCTCCCCAAGCAACGGCGCTCATTGCCAGAGTTTCTCTTGCCGCAAGCCAGCTCAAGATCATGGCCTCCGCCGACGAACCGGGCACCAGGGCATCCACGAGATAATTCGAATCCAGATGGACCATGAACCGCGTCTCAGCGGCGAGCTTCACGAATGGTCGCCTTCCAAACTTGTGCCTTTTCTGGCGTGAGTTGCAGTTGGCGCTGAAGCTCTCTGAACGCCTCCAAAGGCGTCATCGACGACGTTTCCGTAGGAGCCGACTCAAGGATTGTCAATAAACCACTGCCAGTTTCAGGAAGCTTCCCCGGTTCCTTGGGCAAAACTCTGCCGTGGTCAATCTGAACTTCCAGCGTCAGGTAACTCATGTGGGAAGCCTACCAACTCGCGTATTGCCGTGCGAACAGAATTTGCCTCCGCCACCTTCCGCCGCTTCCGCCGCCGTGACTCGATTTCTTGAACCGTGGCTCAAAGTTTGTCAGGGTCATCGCCTCTGATGAATCCAACGCGGACCATTCTTGCCGTTCCCTGGCCGGCTGGCGCCTTCGGCTTCGCCGCGCCAAGTGTCAAGACTGCGTCCCTGACGTTTCTCCTGCTCATCGGGATCGCCTGTTGTCGTTCGGCTGCAACGCACGCCGCACCCACTATTCCCGACCCGCGACACATCCACAACGGCTGGGTCATTCCCAGCGAAGGTTACGCGGACCAACCTTACATCGTGAAAACCGACGACGGGGCCTGGTTGTGCGTGATGACCACCGGCAAAGGCGTGGAGGGCGCGGCCGGGCAGCACGTCGTCTCGATGCGCAGCACGGACCGGGGCCGCACCTGGGAGAGCATCGTGCCGATCGAACCGGCAAACGGTCCGGAGGCCAGTTACGCGGTCCTGCTCAAGGTTCCGTTCGGCCGCATCTACGCCTTCTATAATCACAACACGGACGGTGTGCGCGAGGTGAAGCGCGAAGACCAGGGCGTCTTTAAACGCGTCGATTCGCTCGGTCACTATGTCTTCAAATACAGCGATGACCACGGACGCACCTGGTCCGCGCAGCGTTATGCGGTGCCGGTGCGTGAATTCGAGTGCGACCGCCACAACGTCTATGGCGGCAAGCTGCGTTTCTTTTGGAACGTGGGCCGGCCGCTCCTGCTCGGCGACGCCGCAATCCTGGTGATCCACAAGGTTTGCGCCATGGGCGCCGGGTTTTTCGCGCAGTCGGAGGGCGCGTTTCTCAAGAGCCGGAACCTCCTCACCGAACGCGACCCGAACAAGATCACGTTCGAGACGTTGCCCGATGGAGACATCGGCCTGCGCACCCCGCCGGGTGGCGGGCGCGTCGCCGAGGAGCAAAGCATCGTGAAGCTCAGTGATGGGTCGCTCTACTGTGTCTATCGCACGATTGACGGCTGGCCAGCCAGCGCTTACAGCCGAGATGGCGGTCATACGTGGACGACGCCCGCTTACAAGACTCACTCGCCAGGCGGGCGGCGCGTGAAACATCCGCGCGCCGCCAACTTCGTGTGGAACTGCGGGAACGGGCAGTTCCTCTACTGGTTCCACAATCACGGCGGCCGATTCATCGGCGAACTGGGCGCAGCCGGCAAGGCCGGGCGCAGTCCTTATGACGATCGCAATCCCGCCTGGCTGATGGCGGGCCGCGAAGTTCAAACCGCTCAAGGCTTGAAAATGGAATGGTCGCAGCCGGAAATCCTGCTTTACGACGACGACCCGTTCATCCGGATGAGCTACCCTGACCTGGTTGAGGACGGTGGCAAGTTCTACGTCACAGAAACTCAGAAGACGATCGGGCGAGTCCACGTCATCTCGGAAGCGCTGATCGAAGGCCTGTTCAACCAGTGGGACAATCGGCGAGTGGCCGCGAATGGACTGTTGCTGAACCTGGAAGGGCCAATGCCGACGCAGGTGCCGATGCCGCGGCTCCCGGATTTCCATCAACGCGATGCCAAATCTGAAGATCAACGCGGCAAAGATTTGCGGGCGGGATTCAGCGTTGAGCTGTGGGTCAGGCTCGATTCGGTGGCGGCGGAGACCCGGTTGCTTGACAGTCGTGACGAGACAGGCAAGGGCTTCCTCATCTCCAGCACGGCTTCCGGCACGATCCGTATCACCCTGAATGATGGCCGGCAGGAATGTGGTTGGGAAAGTGACCGTGGCATGCTTGAGGCAGCCAAGCTGCAACATGGGGTCATCACTGTGGACGGCGGACCGAAGATCATTACGTTCGTCGTCAACGGCGTGCTCTGTGATGGCGGCGAGGAGCGGCAGTTTGGCTGGGGCAGGTTTAGTCCGAACCTGCGCACCCCAACCGGCGCCGCCGCGGCGAAGATCGCCCCTGCGGTTGGGTCGCTGCGCATCTACAACCGCGCTCTGCGGACCAGCGAGGCGGTGGGCAACTTCCGCGCGGGGCCGGCTTTCGCGCGATGATTTGGCCTGACGGTTTTGGGGCGCTGCTGCGCGCGCGTGGTTCTTTCCTCTCTCTCCTCGCGAGGAACCAGTGGGGAGAGAGGTAGGGCGAGCTGTCCCAGCGAGCCGAGCCCGACGTGTTCCGTAACCCCTCAGTTAACGACGGTAACGGCGGTGGAGCGACGCTCCTGCGGAGCTTTTCTTCGATGGCATTGGCTCGCAGCCTCGCCCCACCTCAACTACGTTATTGTGCAAACCCTGAGATTGGCGACAGATCGAGCGGAGAACCGTAGCGCAGATTTTCAATCTGCGGTATCGCCGATTTCCAATCGGCAGGGCGCCGCGGGACGCGTCTTTTCAGTTTCATAAGTCCAGCACGTTGGGGTGTTTGGCGTGAATGAGCGCGTGGAGTCGTTCGCGACCGCCGCGAGCTGAATTGAAGCGGCTCTGAAAATCCCCCGTGTTGCATT